>JAIOJV010000016.1 GCA_019911805.1 Gammaproteobacteria bacterium | reverse complement strand
GCGCTATGCGACCATTATCGAGGTGGGCGACCTGTTCGGTAGCTACTTTGGTATCGCCCTGGGTAGCGGCGTACTCTATGGTGAACGACCCGCTTATCTCGACCCGGGTGTCCGGCTGGCCTCGGAGACCCTCGGTGATGGGATCAGCGGTGGAACGGACGAGTTCAGCGGTCCGAACGCCAACTACCGCTTGGTGGGTTTGACCGGAGACCTGATGCTGGATGGTTCTCGGTTCGCTCTCGGGGCGGTGACCCGTTGGTCGGATACCGATTATTACACCATGAAGGATCCGTTGACCTTCGGCGATCACTATGCCGGTGATTTCCCCTGGATCGGCTCCTATCTGGTGCGCACCAGTGCGGTGCCGGTGCCGGCCGCCGTCTGGCTGCTGGGTTGGGGTCTGGTCGGGCTGGGTGCGTTTGCAGGACGCTCACGAACCTGACAGGCCGGGTGCGCAAACCCCGGGGTACCACCGTAATAGCGAAGACCGACGGTCGCGTCAGGAACTCCACTCCTCCAGTCGGGTTCCGCACCCGATGGCCTGCCGTAGCCGGCATTGCCGCCGCAGGGTGTGGTAGGATAGGCCACTTGATGTACGGTAATCAGGCTTTTCCCGCAACCTGCTTCGCAGCTCTGTAGTTCGTCAGCTTGCCCGCCGCACGGCGCCGGAAACCCCGGCAGGCCGCTGCGCATCATGTCCATCGCTGACCCGCGTTCGTCCGATCGAGCGTCATGGGCAGGGAAAATAACGGCCCCTACGGCCACGTCATGCCTGTTCGTCCCGCGCGGCCCACGCTGCGTGTGCCGCCGTCTCGGCAGTCTGCCAAACACGCTAGGAGAATCATGAAACCGCAACGACACCGCATTCAGTTCCCCCAACTCGGCGCCCGTGACCTCGCCCAGGACGAGGCGTATTTCTATGTGATCGGCATGGACGGCGACAAGACCCGGATCAGGTTCCACGACTACGACGAGATCTACCGGGTTCCGGGGTTGTACGAACAGGTATTCTACGACCGGCTCAAGTGCAGCTCACCGGAGAAGGTCACCGAGATCCTCAAGTCCGCGGTCGACCAGGCACGGGAGAACTTCACCGGGTTGCGCGTGCTGGACCTCGGTGCCGGCAACGGCCTGATGGGGGAGTCCCTCAAGGACTATGGTGTATCGCGCATGGTCGGCGTCGACATCATCCCGGAGGCGCAGGCGGCGGTGGAACGCGACCGGCCGCACCTGTATGACGCCTATTACATCACCGATTTCTGCAATCTGTCGGCGGACGAGAAGGAGGAGTTCCGCTCCTGGTCGCTCGACTGCCTGACCACCGTGGCGGCACTGGGCTTCGGTGACATCCCGCCCAAGGCGTTCATGGAGGCGTTCAACCTTATCCGGCCCGAGGGCTGGGTGGCGTTCAACATCAAAGAGACCTTCCTGCGTGACAGCGATTCCACCGGTTTCTCCCGGATGATCCGGGATCTGATCTTCTCTGAGCACCTGGAAATCTATCATCTGGAGCGCTACCGGCACCGCTTGTCCATGGAAGGCGAACCGCTCTATTACTTCGCCATCGCCGGACGCAAGAAGGCGGATATCCCCGCCGCATTCTTCGGGAAGTACGTCGACCAAACCTGATTTCCACCCGGCGTGCCGGCCAGATGGGGCGGTATCGCCCGTGATGCCTTAGAACAACTCGCCGGTGGCGCCACGCTCCATGATGTCGCGGATGATCTGCTTGACGCGGAGCGCCTCTTTCTTCAGGTCCGGCGGCAGGGGGCGGCCGCCGGAGATCATCAGGTCCATGTTCAGGGAGTACAGCGCGTAGTGACCGTCCTTGTCCTCCACCAGCGCAATGCGGCAGGGTAGATAGGCGGAGAAGGCGTCACTGTAGTCGACCATCTGCATCGCCGTGCGCGGGTCACAGTACTCGTAGATCTTCAAGAAGCGCTGCTTCTCGCCGGTCATGAGTTCCACCTGTTCCGACAGGGGCAGTTCACCGACGCCGCTGATGTTGTGCTGGTTGGCGACGAACTTCATGACCTGTTCCGCGTCGGCGGGGGCGACACCCTCGGCGAGCGGAATCCTCCATGCCGTCGCATCCGCACTGGTACCGGTTTCCTTGATCCGCGACCACATCTCCGCATACATCTGTGCGGCACCGGGATCCAGGGCACGAACGGCCGCAATGTCATCTCTGTAGACCGAGGCGACATATACGGTGGCGACGACTGCCAGGAGGCCGATCAATGAGAATACGTTGCGGATGGCGTTCATGTCGTCTCCTTAGGTCGAGGAAGGCTAATGACAGAAAGTCTAGCATGGAGAATGACGCCACCCGCGCGGGGACCCGATTACGTATCGTGGTTGCCCCAGTCGTGCCTGTTGCCGGTACCCAACCCCGGAACAGGTTGCGGGGGGCGTGCTATACAGGGAGGTATCACCGGTCATGTGCGGCATTCATGATCGGGCGATCTTCAAGGAACGGGCCGGGGTCAGCGGCCCTGGAGGAGGGGAGCCCATGTCAATCTACGATCCAACCCGTCGGGATGTCTTGCGCGGCCTGTTCGCCGCAGGCTGTGCGTTGTGTCTGCAGCGGGCCGTTGCGGCGGAAACCCAGGGTGGCAAGTTGGATAAGGCGCAAGCGAAGTACCAGGCACAGCCGAAGGGTGATCAACGCTGTGCCGCGTGCATGCACTTTCTACCCGAGTCGCGCAGCTGTAAGGTCGTCGCCGGTGACATCAGTCCCGACGGCTGGTGCATACTGTGGGCTAAGAAACCGGGTTGACGATCGCTCTTCGAGAACACCCTGGTTGCTGCCCGCGGGGGCTTACCGCCCCCCGCCCCTGCTGCCCTGCGCTCGTGTGGATCAGGGCGTGTGGGGCAGCGCCGGCGCGCGCGGTTCTGCGCGCGTCCCGACGAGGGTCTTCCACAAAGGACCGACGGACACGATGGCGATGTGGATGAATACGACCAGTAACGAGCCTTCGGCAACGGCGTCGTGCAGGTCCTCCCATTTCCACCAGTCGGCGGTCAGTCCACTGAGCGTGACCAGTACCAGCATGGCGAGAATGATCAGGCCGGAAAGCGGTGCGAAGGGCGTACGCCCGCGCAGCGCACTCAGGTTGCCAGTGGTGAGCTTACGCCCGAAGTTCCTCCACATCGCCGCCTTCGGCAGAGGTAGCGCCCACGGCGCGCGCTGACCGGCAAACCGGGCTGCGAGGAGTCGCACGACGAGCAGGGCGAGTGCCGCATAGCCGGAAAATTCGTGCAGTCCCGGCGCGCCGTCGGCGGTGAGGTAGGCGATCGTATAGGCGCCGACGAACAGGCCATGCCACAGCATGAGTAACTCGAAGGCGTTGGGCAGTCGCAGCTTAGTCATCATCATGATCTCCCTTCCGGTCGTGCTCACCGTCACCCGCGCCCAGGACCCCGGTAACGCTGGCGGTGAACCCGTTGCCGAAGAACGTCCCATAGGTCACGGTGGCCGTGCCCATGACCAGCACGCCGAGCAGAACCAATGTCAATGCCTTGCGGAACATAGCCCCTCCGGATCATCTGTGGCTTGTGGGGCAGCCTAGCCGGCGGGGATGAAATCAAGCTGAATTCAATTGGCGGCGGCCTGTACCGGCTGACGTGCGCCGCGCGGCCTGCTAGAGTCTAAGACATTCGTTCAATGACAGGAGGGTGCGTCATGAGGCTTATTGCCATGGTTTCTCTATGTTTGTCCGGCGCGCTGGTCACTACGGCCGCCCTGGCGGCTGCGGGCTCGGTCACCATTCTTGCGCCCGCCGATGGTGCCACGCTGGACGCGATGGAACAGAACAAGGTGGAATACGAGGTCGTGCCGGGGCCGAGGGGCGATCACCTGCACGTCTATATCGACGGTAGCGAGACGGGCCTCCTGCGCCAACTCAAGGGAACCTACACCCTGGAGACGTTGGCGCCGGGGGCGCATGAGATCTGTATCAAGGTCGTGAACAAAAACCACACGCCCACCGGCCCGGAACAATGCATACACGTGACTGTGGAATAGCATGGATCTACAAAATCTCGCCTATGCGTTGACGCAGGTCGCCCACAATTTCGGCGCCGTGGCCGTCGTCGGTGGTGCGGTCTATGGAGGCTGGCCACGGCCTGAGCCCCTGGCGCGGCCGCGCAGTACGATACGGCTGGTCCTGGCCGGTTGGCTGTTGCAGGTGGTCAGCGGCGCCGGCTTCGGTACCATCAGCTTCGCGTATTACGGCCAGTTCCCCGACCTCCACGGCATTGCCGTCGTGGCACTGTTGATCAAGATCGTCTGCGCGGCCCTCGGCATCACCCTGGCCATCGTGATGCTGCGTACGCAGCGCACGCGGCTGGATCGGCGGCAGGGGGTGGCCTGGGCGGAGCAGGCGCTGCTGGGCGTCACGGCCCTGACCGCCGCGGCGTTTCTACGTTGGTTCTCGTAGTACGACGCGCCCCGGGTCTCCGGCCATGAGACCCGGGGCGCGTTGCCCGTAGGCATCGCCTGCCCTGTAGGCATTACCTGATGGGGGCGCCCAGTCCGGGGACTATCCTATTCCGATCGTTTCCCATATGAGTCTATGCAGCGCCGGCATACTCCTGTACCGATGCACCGCCGAACGTCTGGACGTGATGCTCGTCCATCCCGGCGGACCCTACTGGGCGCACCGGGACGACGGCGCGTGGACCATCCCCAAGGGCCTCTGCGAGGCCGGCGAGACCCCGCTGGACGCGGCTAGGCGCGAGTTCCGGGAGGAGACGGGCTTCACAACCCACGGCAGACTCATCGGACTCGGCGAACTCAGGCAGCCGAGTGGCAAGATCATCCATGCCTGGGCGGTCGAACAGGATGTCGATCCCTCCAGGCTCGTCAGCAATACCTTCCGCATGGAATGGCCACCCAAGAGCGGCATGACGAGGCATTTTCCCGAGGTGGACAAAGGGCAGTGGTTCGGGATCGAGGCGGCCCACCGGAAGATCCTGCCAGGCCAGGCGGGCTTCCTCGATCGGTTGGTGGGGCGCGTGGGGTGAAGGTTCGGCCGTTCCACGACGGGATTCAGGAATCCAGCTCCGATTGGTGAAAAGGGAGAATTCTGATGAATCATCCAGTGTTACATTTCCATAGACACTTCCTGTGGATATACCTGTTGCTGATTGCGCTGCCGCTCGGTGCGCCGGTCAGGGCGGCCGACCCGGGCGCCGTCACGCCAAAACCCGGGAACATCTGCCCGGGCACGGACCTGCTTCTGATCGTGGCAGAAGAGCTCTCTGCCAGCCTGGACCTGGTCACGCGTTCACGGGCGGCCCTCCTGGACGATGATCGGATAACGGCAATCAGTGAGCTGACCGCCGCTGGTGCTACCTTGCACCTCGCTGCCAGCCGTGGTGCAGCGGCCCGTACCGCTTTATTGATCGATGCCACTGTCCAGGCCAAGGCGGGTGAAAACTATACCCAGATGCTTGAGTGGATCCCGTTGCTGCGAACATCCCTGATGACATTGCAGGACGAGGTGAGTGAACGTGCTGTTGGTGATCTGATCCGTCAAGCGGAAAGCAGCATGCAGGACGAAAAGCATGGTAACCCGTTGACGCCCCTCAAGGAGGCGCGCCATATGCTGGAGTGTGACGGCCTGGATATCCCGCTGCAGGCCGCTATGCAGGCACGGAACGATTTGCTCAAGCAGATTGGCCAGGGCGCCTCACTCGAGAGCAGCGCCTACGACGCACTGATCGATTCGCTGCGCAGCGCACTGTCTTACACGCTGGAACATAAGTAAGTGCTACGCTGTGAGGGCTTTCAGCAGAAGTCCACCTCGTGGATGGTCACGAGACGACTCGGGGCGTCCCCGGGAGACCGGTGCCCGCCGGCCCGCAGGGCGCGGTGTGCAGCACTGGGTAAAAACAGAATCTATGCGGGATAAATGGGCTTTTGAGCTACAATTTGACGTCATGAACACTACTTCAGGGGCTTTTGCAGAGATCCCTGATCAGAACCGGACCGTGGAGATACCATAACGATGAATTCACTTGCACAGGATTATCCGGCCATACTTTGTGGCGACCACGAACCGCCGTGTCTCTCACTGTATCAGCCGACCCACAGACGCCATCCGGACAATGCACAGGATGCTACTCGTTTTCGCAACCTGGTAAAGAAGATGGAGGAATCATTACGTCAGAAATACCCGACGCGTGAGATTCGGGCGCTGCTGCAGCCATTCGAGGATCTGGCGGCAGACCAGACCTTCTGGAATCACACCACGGATGGACTCGCGGTGTTGGGAGCGCCTGGACTGTTTCGTGTTTATCGGTTACCGCGACCGGTTGCCGAGTTGGCGGTTGTTGCCGACAGCTTTCACACCAAACCGCTGATACGCATCACACAGTCTGCCGACCGTTACCAGATTCTGGGTCTGAGCCGGCACGCATTCAAACTGTTCGAGGGTAATCGCGATGCACTGGGTGAGGTCACGCCGATCGAAGGGGTGTCACAAGCAATCACTGACAAGCTAGGGAGAGAGGTGGCCGGTCTTGATCGTGAAGGTGCACGCCGCGCCTATGGCCCTACGGGGACCGGCTCCGCGACCCAGCACGGCACCGATGTCAAACAGGATGCCAAAGACCGTGACACCACACAGTTTTTTCGGGCAGTCGACCAGGCAGTACTGCAGCAGTATTCGCAACCCTCAGGACTGCCACTGATATTGGCAGCGCTACCTGAGCACCACCACCTGTTTCGTACCATCAGCCGTAACCCGTTCTTGATCAAGGAGGCGATCGACGTCCACCCGGACGATTTGTCGTTTGATGCGCTGCGTGAACGCGCCTGGCAACTCGGGCAACCCTACTACCTCAAACGGCTGGCCGGCCTTGTGGATGCATTTGGTGCGGCGACTGCAAACGGCCGGGGCACAGACATCCTTGGCGATATCGCCACAGCCGCCATCGCCGGACGAATTGAGACCTTGCTGGTCGAGGCCGACCGTTTGATCCCCGGTCGTATCGATGCGGCAAGCGGCACGATTACCACGGCCGATCTGGATAACCCGGAGGTCGACGATGTACTCGACGACCTCGGCGAACGCGTGATCAAGGCCGGCGGCGAAGTGGTGATCGTTCCGACCGAGCGTATGCCAACGAAGACCGGTGCCGCCGCAATCTATCGGTTTTGACAAGCGTTGGGCGGGACATTCCACGATGATCTTTTCAGTGTGTCTGGGTGGTGCACAGCGGCTCTCATCTTGAGCCGACCGCGCACCTCTCGCCGGTACTGGGGCCGAGGTTCCCGCTGGTATTCATCCCGGCGGTCATGCCACACCACGATCACCGGCTACCGTAACGGCGACTCGTGGCTACGGCGGACAGCCTGAGACAGGTCGCCTGCGCCACGGCGTCGATTCAACGGCGGAACAAGCGCGGATTCCGCTCGATGAACCGGCCGATCCAGACCTCGATGAACGAGCGCTCGTCGCGTTCCATATACCACCAGCCCAGGCCACTGATCACGGCGGCGCCCAAGGTATCGACTATCAGGTCCCACATCGTGTCGGTCAGCCCGGACGGATCACCGAGCATGGGCTTTTGCATCGTGGTCCCGGCGATCTGGTCCATCGCGAATTCGAAGATCTCCCACAGCGTGCCGACGGCGACGGCGAAAGCGAATGCGAACAAGGCGACAAATCGCGGACGCATGTGAACGTAGGCCTGCTCGGTCTCGTTGAGCACGTAGACGAGCAGGAAGCCGAGAATCCCCAACAACAACCCGGAGCTGGTGTGCAGGGCGATATCCCACCACCAGATCCGTGTGTAGTAGCTCTGCATCTCCCCCAGGAACAGGGCCGCGAAGACGAATATCACGGCGAGCACCTGAAACTCCGGAGGGATATGCACCCGGAACCGGCGACCGAGCACGGCCGGTGCGAGCGTAAGCGCCATGATTACCATCACCAGGAAGGCATTTATCCATTGTCCGTCGTTGATCAGCAGTACCAGCTCCACCCCCATGATGGCCTGGAGGACGAACAGAATCCCGCGGTGGACGCGCATCGGCAGATCAACTACATTTTTCTCCGGCTTTGAAGGTCGGGGTCTTCTATCCATTCCATTCAACACCTGTCTGATGACCGCCAGCGGCGGCTGGACCGTGCAGTGGGCGATACGTGCGCCGCGAGCGATCTCTTGGGCGCCAGCTCCCCTGAAGGCAAAATACTCAGTGGGAAGCGCCTGAAGAACTCCTGCGACCTCGGTCAACTCTCGATATTTCTTCTGTACTGCCAGAACGTCGCAAGCTGCTATCTTGGCACGGTTGAATCCGGGCAGGCTAACGGCATGCTGCCGTACTCTTACTCCGGCTCAGGTATCCAGCTCGGGATAGTGCCTGAAGATGCCGTCCTCATTGAACGGGAGTCGTCGTTCGGAGGCGAGATAGGCCGCGATTCGCGGCCACCGCAGCATGCGTGCATGCAACGCAACGAGGCCGGGCAGTGCGGGTTCGAGTCGTGCCATCATCTTCGGGAAGGCATAGCGCAGGCCGTCGACGACCTGGAACATCGACAGATCGACGTAACTGAAGGTCCGTCCGAGCATATGGCCGCTATCACCCGGATTACGCTGCAGCACGTCCTCGAAATACCCCAGTAGTTCCGGCGCACGCTCCTCGGTGAAATATTTGGCCCGCCGCTTTGCCTCGTGTTGCTGGTCTGCATAATACAGGCTCGCGGCCACCGGGTGGTGGGTGTCATGGACGTCGGCGATGAGGTCCTCCACGGTCAGTTGCAGCTGATGCGCCCACAGGCGCGGCGTCTCTGCCTTGGGAATGAGTCCCAGGCGCGGCGCGAGGTACTGCAGGATGTTGGCCGTCTGCGCGATCACCAGCCGGCCGGCGCGCAGAAAGGGCGGGGCGAAAGGCGGGCGTCGCAGTTCCTGACCTTCCAGCAGCCGGACCATCGCCTCCACACCCAGCCCGCGCCCGCGCGCGCGGGCGACGTCCACGTAGTCGGCGCCGGCCGCCTCCAGTGCCAACCGCACGAACTCGCCGCGTCCCTGTATCGAAGGCCAATAGAACAGTTCGTAGCGCATGGGGTACCTCCAGGAGAGCGTCGGACTGGGGATCGATCAACGCAATAGTAGTGGAGAACCGGTCTGCCGCTGCAGTGTCGTGAAGGGAGGGGGCAGTGGATTGAAACGGCCCCGAGCTGCCCACTGCAGCCCCCAACGCTCGCTATGCCTGCTGCACTTGGAATCGGTGGCCACCTTGACCTACACTCCGCCCGGTATTTCAAACAACATATAACGAAGTGGTATCTATAGGGGGAATCTGGAATGCGTCTATTTATCACCAGCCTGTTGCTGGGCATGACCCTTTTGTCGAGCGGGTGCGCGTCCATCGTGTCGGGGTCCAATCAAAGCCTTTCTGTAACAGCCATGAACAAGGCCGCTGTCGTCAGCGCCGCGACCTGTAAGCTGACCAACAACAAGGGTACTTGGTACGTCAACACACCAGGCTCGGTCACTGTGCACCGCAGCTACGAAGACCTGCTGGTTGCCTGCGACAAGGAAGGACTCGAAACCGGAATGCTGACGGTTAAGTCGTCGACCAAAGGCATGGCGTTCGGAAATATTCTCTTCGGCGGCGTCATCGGGGCCGGGGTCGATGTTGGTACCGGCGCTGCCTACGACTACCCGTCGCTGGTCACCGTCCAGATGGGAGAGGCGGGAACAGTAGTGCCTTCTCCTTCCGCCGACCAGTCGGCGGCCGAGTTTGAGACGAGTCAGGTAGCGTCTCCGGATACGGGCGGACAGGCGGCAGACTAGGCCGGACGTGCTGTTGGGATGAACGGGCAGGGCGGAAGATTGCGGCGGTGTTGATCGGGCTGTGGCACATGGCGCGACAGGCGGGCCGATACGGGCAAGGGTGAGGGCATCATCCTGCCTACAACGCTGCAATCTTCCCTCGCTGCTCCCTTAAACTCCCCAGCGCCGCCCTCACATCCACCACCTTCGCCCGTTCCTTCTCCACCACTTCCGCCGGCGCCTTGTCCACGAACGCGCGGTTGGCGAGTTTGGCCTCGAGGCGCTGTGCTTCCTGCTCGCGCTTGGCGATCTCCTTATCCAGGCGGGCGAGTTCCGCGTCCTTGTCGATCAGGCCGGCCATCGGGATCAGGATCTTCAGCGTGCCGACCAGGGCGGTGGCGGATTCCGGCGGGGTGGTGCCGGGGTCGAGGACGGTGATGGCCTCGGTGCGGGCGAGGAACCGGATGTAGTGCTCGTTCGCGGTGAGGCGCTTGCGGTCCTGTTGGGAGGCGCCTTCCAGCAGCACCGGCAAGGGCTGGCCGGGCTTGATGTCGTAGCCGGAGCGGATCTTGCGCACGCCGAGGATGAACTGCATGACCCAGTCCATGTCATCGCTCGCCTGTGCGTCGATGCGTGAGGCATCGGGCTGCGGATAGGTCTGCAGCATGATGGTCTCACCTTGCACGCCGGCCAGGGGCGCTGCACGCTGCCAGATCTCCTCGGTGATGAAGGGAATCAGCGGGTGTGCCAGGCGCAGTAACGTTTCCAGCACTTGCACCAGTGTCCGGCGGGTGCCGCGCTTGGCGGCGTCGGAACTCTCCGGGTTGTTCAGCACCGGCTTGGACAGTTCCAGATACCAGTCGCAGTATTCGTTCCAGGTGAATTCGTAGATCGCCTGTGCGGCGTTGTCCAGTCGGTAGTTTGCGAAGCCTTCGTGGACCTGGGCGATGACGTTCTCCAGTCGGGAGAGAATCCAGCGGTCGGCGATGCTGTAGTCCAGCTCCGGACTGCGCGCGGGCAGGCCCGCCCCTGTATCGGTGCCCTCGCTGTTCATCAGCACATAGCGCGCGGCGTTCCAGAGCTTGTTGCAGAAATTGCGGTAGCCCTCGATACGGTGGAGGTCGAAGTTGATGTCGCGGCCGGTGGAGGCCATGGCGGCGAAGGTGAAGCGCAGGGCATCGGTGCCGAAGGCGGGGATGCCGTCGGGGAATTCCTTGCGCGTGGCCTTGGCGATCTTTTCGGCCATCTGTGGCTGCATCATGCCGGTGGTGCGCTTGGCGACCAGGGCCTCGAGGTCGATACCATCGATGAGATCGATCGGGTCGAGCACGTTGCCCTTGGACTTGGACATCTTCTGGCCGTGTGCATCGCGCACCAGGCCGTGGATGTAGACCTCGCGGAACGGTACATCGCCCATGAACTTCAGGCCCATCATCACCATGCGCGCGACCCAGAAGAAGATGATGTCAAAACCGGTGACCAGCACGGAGGTGGGGTAGAAGGTCTGCAGGCGTTCGGTCTGCTCCGGCCAGCCCAGGGTCGAGAATGGCCACAGCGCGGAGGAGAACCAGGTGTCGAGCACATCCTCGTCCTGATGCAGCACGATGTTCATGGCGATGCCGTGCCTGGCGCGCACCTCGTCTTCGGAGCGGCCGACGTAGACGTTGCCGGTGGCGTCGTACCAGGCGGGGATGCGGTGGCCCCACCAGATCTGCCGTGAGATACACCAGTCCTGGATATTGCGCATCCAGTCGAAATAGGTGTTCTTCCAGTTGTCGGGCACGAAGCGGATGCGACCGGTCTCGACCGCCTCGATGGCCGGCTTCGCCAAGGGCCCGGTCTTCACGAACCACTGGTCGGTAAGAAAGGGCTCGATGACGGCACCGGTGCGGTCGCCTCTGGGGACCATCAGTTTGTGGTCGGCGATCTTCTCCAGCAGGCCGAGTTCGTCGAGATCGTGGACGATGACGTCGCGGGCTTCGTAGCGGTCCAGACCACGGTATTTCTGAGATATCAGCTCAAAGGTTGCTTCGCCGACTAGTTCTTTGTCTGCAAAGCGTGTTTTTGTGTCCTTGTCCCAAGCTTTATGCCCGAATGAGAAGTCGTCGAATATGCTGTCCTTGATTCGCGCGTCTGGCTTGAAAATGTTGATCAACCCACCACGAAATTGGGAAATGAATTCTTCTTTATTCTTATGTCGCTGCCAGACCTGATAGTCGTTGAAATCGTGCGCCGGGGTGATCTTCACACAACCGGTACCGAACGCGGGATCGACATAGTCGTCGGCGATGATGGGGATCTCGCGGTCGGTGAGCGGCAGCTTGATCATCTTGCCGATGAGGTGGGTGTAGCGTGTGTCTTCCGGGTTCACGGCAACCGCACTGTCGCCAAGCATGGTCTCGGGGCGTGTCGTCGCGACCACCAGATGGCCGGAGCCGTCGGCGAGCGGGTAGCGCATGTGCCACAGATGGCCGGATTCCTCCTGCGCCACCACCTCCAGATCCGACACGGCGGTATGCAGTACCGGGTCCCAGTTCACCAGGCGCTGGCCGCGGTAGATCAGGCCTTCCTCGTGCAGACGCACGAAGACCTCCTTCACGGCCTCGGACAGGCCGTCGTCCATGGTGAAGCGTTCGTGCTGCCAGTCGAGCGAGGCGCCCATGCGGCGCAACTGGCGGGTGATGGTGCCGCCGGACTGGGCCTTCCATTCCCACACCTGTTGGACGAACGCCGCGCGACCGAGGTCGTGGCGGGTCCGGCCGGAGGCAGCGAGCTGGCGCTCGACCACCATCTGGGTGGCGATGCCGGCATGGTCGCTGCCCGCCTGCCACAGGGTGTTGTCGCCACGCATGCGGTGATAGCGGGTGAGTGCGTCCATCAGGGTGTCCTGGAACGCGTGGCCCATGTGCAGGCTGCCGGTGACGTTCGGCGGTGGAATCATGATGCAGTAGGGCTGGCGGCCGCTGTCACCGGGGCCGCTCGGGGCGAAATAGCCGTTGTCTTCCCACGTCTGATACCAGCGCTGTTCGAGGGCGTGGGGGTTGTAGGTCTTGTCCATCGAATGATTCCAGATCATCCCGGCAGGGGTCGCAAAGCCCGCGATTATACCGCAGGGGCGGGGCGCGGTCAGAGTCGGATGAGACCCCACCGAGGGCGGGGAGTGGCGCCGTGGGTGTCTATGCGTCCGGGTCTGCGAGCTGGGCCAGGAGGATTCGCTGGATCTCCTCGTGGACGTCGTCGAGGGCCGCAGCCAGGCCCTGCTCGAGGCAGGATTCCAATTGTACAGTAAGGTTGCGGCGCAGCTGTTGCACGATCTGGGCGGTGATGCGTGCGGCGAGCTGGTCCACGTCCAGCGGCACGATCAACGGCTGTCCGTCGGGTCCCGCGCGGATCTCGACGATGTCCTGCAGCACCGGGATCTTGGGCGGATCGGATTCCGGTTCGGCGGGCGGATCGCGGTCCTCGTCCATGATCACCTCTTGAGCTGGTGTGAGTTGAGTTCGTAGCCGCGCTCGCGGTAGAAGCGGTAGCGCTCGCGTGACTGGGCGAGTTGCTCCGGCCGCTGGTCGACCAGCTCCGCGATGCGCTCGAAGCGAGCGATGAAACGCGGTACCTCCGCTGTGAGGTTGATCAGCACGTCCGTGTGGCTGGACGGTTCGTGGTCATACCCGATGAGGATCGGTGGCGGCTCATCGGTGACCTTGCTGTCCAGGGCGTGCGGCAGGAAGCTGCCGTGCCGAAAGGTCCACAACAGCTCGTCGAGGTGCAGGGCCTCGGCTTCGGTCGTGGTGTGCACGTACACCGTCAGCCCCTGCCCATAGGCCTTCTCCGCCAGCTTGCAGGCCAGCTGCGGCCGCTGCGCGGGATCGCTGTCAGGCAGGATATAGAAGTCGACTCGGGTCATGGGCTGAAAATAATGTTTAAACCGCCAAGATATTTTGAACCGCCAAGGCGCCAAGAAAGATTAGTACGAACCGCCAAGACGCCAAGAACGCCAAGTAAAGATTAGTGTGAACCGCCAAGGCGCCAAGAACGCCAAGAGAGATTATGCCGTTTGCTGGGTTCGCACCGAGAACCAGCGGCAAGGGCCTCCGCTGCGATCTCGCTGAGCTGCGAAAAAACCTTAATAAGTTTTTCTTGGCGTCTTGGCGCCTTGGCGGTTAAAACAGCCTTTCTTAGCGTCTTGGCGGTTCCAAAAAAACATCATTTCTTCCCAGCACGTCCCAACAGGAACTGCATCAGCAGTGGCACGGGGCGGCCGGTGGCGCCTTTTTCCTTGCCCTGGTTCCAGGCCACACCGGCGATGTCGAGGTGCGCCCAGTGGTAGTCCTTGGTGAAGCGCGACAGGAAGCAGGCGGCGGTGATGGTGCCGGCCTCGCGGCCGCCGATGTTGGCCATGTCGGCGAAGTTGGAATCGAGCTGCGGCTGGTAGTCGTCCCACAGCGGCAGTTCCCAGCAGCGGTCGCCGGCGGTCGTGCCGCAGTTCAGCAGCTCGGCCGCCAGCGGGCCATGATTGCTGAGCAGGCCGGCCGCGTGTTTGCCCAGTGCGATCACGCAGGCACCGGTCAGGGTGGCAATGTCGATCACGGCGGCGGGCTTGAAACGTTCGGCGTAGGTGAGCGCATCACACAGGATCAGGCGGCCCTCGGCGTCGGTGTTGAGGACCTCGATGGTCTGGCCGGACATGCTGGTGACGATGTCACCGGGCTTGGTGGCCTGGCCGTCGGGCAGGTTCTCGGTCGCGGGGACGATGCCGACGACGTTCAGGGGCAGCCCCAGCTGCGCGCAGGCGGTGAGCGCACCCAGCACGCTGGCGGCGCCGCACATGTCGAATTTCATCTCGTCCATGGCCTGACCGGGTTTCAGCGAGATGCCGCCGGCATCGAAGGTCACACCCTTGCCGACCAGCACCACGGGTTTGTCACCCTTGTGACCGCCGCGGTAGTCCATGACGATCAGCTTGGCCGGCTGGCGACTGCCGCGCGCCACCGATAGTAGTGAGCCCATGCCGAGCTTCTCCATATCGGCTTCTTCGAGCACCTCGACATGCAGCTTGCGCGACTGCTTCTTGAGTCCGCGCGCCTGCTCGGCGAGATAGGCAGGCGTGCAGATGTTACCCGGCAGGTTGCCAAGATCCTTGGCAAGCTTCATGCCCGCGGCAATGGCCATGCCGTCGCGGATGCCCCGCTCGCCGTCGCCGAGATCACGGCGGCCGGGGACGTTCAGCACCAGCTTGCGCAGCGGCCGGCGCGGCTTGTCCTTGCTGGTCTTGAGTTGGTCGAACAGGTACAGCGTGTCGGCGGTGGTCTGCACGCTGTCGCGCACCTTCCAGTAGATGTCGTGGCCCTTGAGCGGGAGTTCGGTGAGATAGCTGACCGCGTCCGTCGCACCGGTGTCGCCCAGGGTGCGGGCCGCGGTGGCCACGGCCTTGCGGTAGGTATTGACGTCGAACTCGCGTTCCTTGCCGCAGCCGACCAGCAGCACGCGTTCACTGAGGATGTTGGGTACGCCGTGGGTCAGGAGCGTCTGGCCGGCGTGGCCGGCGAGGTCGCCCCGGCGCAACAGGGTGGTGAGGAAGCCGCCGCTGGCCTTGTCCAGGGCCTTGCCGGCGGCGGAGAGCTTGCGCGGCTCGAACACGCCGATGACGATGCAGCCGCAGCGCTGCTTTTCCGGGTTGCCACTCTTGACGCTGAATTCCATGAATACTCCTGATGTTCGTTCACCTGTGCGGGCTGGAGGGCTCACGCAACGGTCGGGTCGTGTATGATGCGCGTGCGCGGTAGTCTACTGTAAACGCCCCGCTTTTTCATGGGGACGCCGTCGCTTGTGAACCCGCTTTCGCTGCGGGGCGCGGCGCCGCTGCCGGTCGCGGCGTCCCGTCGGGTACGGCGCCGGCAACGCCCCCGACAGATGGGATCATTGGGCGGTAACATCGTCGCCGACCGGGTCGGTCATTCAAAGGTGCTCATGCTGCGGGTCATCGATCGCTACCTGTTGAAGGAGGTCGTCCATAACTGGCTGGCGGTCACCCTCGTGCTGTGGGTGATCGTGGTCAGCAACCGGCTGGCGCGCTATCTCGGCGAAGCCGCGGCGGGCGAGCTACCGGGGGGTGTCATCTTTACTCTGCTGGGGTTGAAGTCAGTCGGGTATCTGGTCGTGCTGCTGCCGCTGACACTGTATCTGGGCGTACTGCTGGCGCTGGGACGTCTGTACAAAGACAGCGAAATGACGGCACTCGCCGCCTGTGGCATCGGTACGGCGCAGCTCTACCGGCCGCTGCTCGCGCTCGCCGCGGTGGTGGCCGTCGGCATCGCCGCCCTGGCACTGTTCGTCACGCCGCGCACTGCCGAGTTCGGCTACCAGGTCCACGCCCGTGCTGCCAGCCAGACCGATCTGTCTGTCATCACCGCGGGGCGTTTTCAGGAGGCGGGCAGCGGCCGCATGATCTTCTATGCCGAGCGTGTGTCACCGGACCGCGAGCGGCTCGAGGGACTGTTCGTACGCAGCGTCCAGGACGGCGTGCCGACACTGGTCACGGCGCGCAGCGCCTATCCCGCGCGTGACACCAACAGCGGCGACCGCTTCCTGGTCATGGTGGATGGCTACCGCTATCAGGGTATGCCCGGTGACACGGTATTCCGCATCCTGCAGTTCGCGCGCCACGGCGTGCGGCTGGAGACCGTCGAGGTGCTCAATCCCGCCGTCAAGCGCGACGCCATTTCCACCCGGGAACTGTGGGGCTCGGATGATCTGAAGGATGTCGCCGAGCTGCAATGGCGTCTATCGCTGCCGCTGGCGACGCTGAGTCTGGTACTGCTCGCCGTGCCGCTCAGCCGCACCACGCCGCGTCAGGGCCGCTTTGGCAAGCTGTTCGTCGCAGTGCTGGTGTTCATCGTCTACTACAACCTGATGGGTACCGCGCAGGTGTGGGTGGAAAAGGGTGTGATTCCGGCACGACTGGGCATGTGGTGGGTACACATCGTACCGCTGGCGATCACGCTGGCGCTGTTCTGGCTGACGCGCATGCGCGGGCCACGGAGGGTGGCGTGAGGATTCTGGACCGCTACCTCGGCAAGACAGTGATCGGCGGCATGCTGCTGGCGCTCTTGATCCTGCTGGCGGTGGACCTGTTCTTCACCTTCATCAACGAGGTGCAGGACATCGGCAAGGGCAACTACGGTCTCGCCAGCGCCTTCGCCTACGTCGGTCTGACGGTGCCGGGGCGCATCCATCAGCTGTTCCCGATGGCGGCGCTGCTCGGCAGCCTGCTGAGCCTGGGGGTGCTGGCCTCCAACAGCGAGCTGGTGAGCATGCGTGCCGCCGGCGTGTCCATCCTGCGCATCGCCCGCAGTGTGTTGCAGGCCGGTCTGATCCTGCTGCTCGTAGCCGCCGCGGCCGGCGAGTGGCTGGCGCCCTGGACCCAGCAACTCGCCGAGCAGCGCCGTGCCCTGGCGCAGTCGGAGACCATCACCTTCCGCAGCCAGTATGGCTTCTGGGCGCGTGACGGCCGGCAGTTCATCAATATCGGTCAGATCCTGCCGGACGGGCGGCTGGCCGACGTGCAGGTCTACGATCTGGCCGCCGATGGTCGGCTGGAGGCCGCCATGCACGCCGCGTTCGCAGAGCACATCCCGACCGGCTGGCGGCTCTACGAGGTGCAGCGCGGTGAACTGGGCGAGGTCGGTTTCCGTATCACCAAGGCCGAACAGCTGGTGTGGCCGAGCCTGCTCAGTCCTGAACTGCTGAGCGTGGTGACGATCGCCCCGGAGGATCTGTCGGCGCGTGATCTCTACCGGTATGCGCGCTATATGCGCAGCAACGGTCTCGATGCCGGTCGCTACGAACTGGCCTTCTGGCAACGGGTGTTCGCGCCGCTCGCCGGGCTGGTGATGCTGTTCCTGTCCATCCCGTTCGTATTCGGGCCGTTGCGCAGTGTCAGTGCCGGGCAGCGTCTGTTGTGGGGCATCATGACGGGTGTGGCGTTCTTCCTGCTCAACCGCACCATGAGCCATATGGGACAGATCTATGGTTTCCCACCACTGCTGAGCGCCCTGGTGCCGTCGCTGCTGTTCCTCGGCGGCGGGCTGTGGGTGATGCGGTCGGTGCGGTGAGCGGGGCGTGAGGCGTGAGGCGTGAGGAGTGAGGAGTGAGGAGTGAGGAGTGAAAGGCAAAAACCCTTATTGGCCACGAAAGCACACGGAAAAACACGGAAAATAACAATGTAAAGGCCCAGTGCTCAAACCGAGCGATCACTGGGTGGGGTTTATCTGAAGGCGTAAAACCCAATAACTTTCGGCCACGGAATCCTCAGGAAAAATTTATTGCGCAGGGTCGGACTGTGCCGGGTTTGTTGTGCCTCATCATGTGGCCCTGCGGGATTTTAGCAATGACTTCTTTCCGTGTTTTTCCGTGTGCTTCCGTGGCCAAATTTCTTTCTCCTCCCGCCTCCCGCCTCACGCCCGCCGCGGCACCACCACCACGCGCGTGCCCGACAGGCGGTCGTGCAGCGCCAGATGGTGTGGATCGAGCAGCAGCCACCACAGGCCGATCCCCGCCAGGCCCACCGAGGGCACCGCCAGCGCGAACCGCCACAGTGCCTGCCACCAGCCCAGTGGGCGGCCGTCGCGGCGCTGCACGCGCAGATGCCAGCTGCGCATCCCCAGCGTCTGGCCGCCCGCCACCCAGAAGCCACAGAAGAACAGCGCCATCACCATCAGTAGATACAGCCGGAAGAGCGGGTCCTGTGGGGCGACATTGCCACCCTTGAGCCCGAAGGCCGCGGCGGTCGCGACCATGAGCAATGCGAATGTCAGCAGGCTGTCATAGAACAGTGCGGCGAGCCGTGTCCGCAGGGGGGCGGCTGGGAGTTCAGGGGTGTGGGCCATGCGGGGGCGGCCGGGCGACTCGGAACAACCGCTACAAGTACCAGATTCCGGCGCCCCGACGCAACCGTGACAAATATCAATAAAGTGTGTTACACCTTCCGCCAAGCCAAATAATTACAAGCCAGGGCTGGGGGGTTCGTATGTCGCTCATCGCCGATCTCGCCACGCTGGAAGGGGTGTTCGCCACGGGCGAGTATTCCTACCGCGGCGACCGCTTCTCCTACAAAGGCGGCATCAGTGAAGAACACGCACGCATGGCCTCCATCATGTGCCGGGCCACCAGTATGGGCGTGCATATGCAGACCGACATCATGGCAAGCATCCATCCGGATGGTGGCGCGCCGGCCGGTGGCTGGGTCGTGCGCGGCCCGAAGTACACCGTCTGCGCCGTGGCCAACGTCTTCTGCTTTCTGGACAACGACACGGCGTCATTGAACGCGGTGATGGGCCTGTTGCGCAGCCGCCTGGCGGGTGCGCCGCAGGATCTCATCTAAGGTGGGCTGAGCGCTGCGGCCCTTGAAGTCTGGATGACGCTGCCCCCCGCTGTCCGGGTCAGCGGAGGGCCAGGGACGAGGAGCGCCCCGTTGTCGGCGCACGTCTCGATCTTGAAAGATCAGTATTCCCTGTCTGGAGGATGAATCCCTATGCCTGATCTGCAGCGACTGATGAATCTGCCCGGCGCGCTGGCCGCCTTCGAGTTTTCCGATCGCGGTGAACTGGGCATGCACCGGATCGCCCCCGGTAGCGTGCTCACACCGGAGGGCCTCGATCTGCTCTGCCATGTGTGCGTCGCCAACACCGCCATCGCCACCATGCAGGCGCGCGGCTGGGAGAAGGTGACCGGCGCACAGGGTTTCTATCCGATCCAGGGCTTCACGCTGGTGGGCTTCGACTGGACGGCAGTGACAACGGAGAACTGCGGCGTCGTCATGCGCAATGAAGAGGCGGACTATGAACAGGCCTACGCGGCGCTGGCGGAGTAGGCGGCCATGATACGACGTCTTCTGGCCATCGATGGCGTGCAGGCCATCTGTCTGTTCCGCGATGACGGGTCGCTGCTGGAGGGCTACGGTATGCTGGACGACTCCGACATGACGCGCCTGGCGCACTTCGCGCTGGAGTACAAACGCATGGTGCAGGCCAACGTCGATCAGCTCTCCATGTTCACTCAGGTCCGCGGCTGGACCCCACCGCGCGGCTGGATCGTGCGCGGCGGCGGCGCGTCGGTGTGCAGCGTCGGGAATCTGGTCTGCCTGGTGGACAACCGCGACACCTCGCTGAACACCGTCATGAGCGAGCTCCGCGATGCGGCAACCTATTAAAAACAGTTAGCAAGATACAAGTGGCAAGATACAACAGTCTCCGAGGGTATGGAGTACCTGTGCCGGCGGATTCGGGCGCAGGTTTTCACTTGCCTCTTGTAACTTGACTCTTGTATCTCACTGAGAAAATGGCGCTCCCTAGGGGATTCGAACCCCTGTTACCGGCGTGAGAGGCCAGCGTCCTAACCACTAGACGAAGGGAGCGGAGCGAAACCGCGCCTGGCGACTGCACCCGGGCGCTGAGCGGTGGTATTATACGCGCGCGTCGGGCGAGTACAAGCAGACCGCAACCGCCCTCGTCGTGACCGTTCAGCAGGAAGAAACAGCGATCAATCCACCCACATCCACCGTCATCCCGCGCTCCGAACACGCGATCTCCCGCGCCAATATCAGCCCGAATGCGCTGAAGGTACTGTATCGCCTCAAGGATGCCGGCCATCAGGCCTGCCTCGTCGGCGGTGGGGTGCGCGATCTGCTGCTCGGGCGCGAACCCAAGGATTTCGACGTCGCCACCGACGCCCATCCCGACGAGGTGCGGCAGCTGTTCCGTAACTGCCGGCTGATCGGCCGACGCTTCCGGCTTGCCCATATCGTCTTCGGCCGCGAGGTCATCGAAGTGGCGACCTTCCGCGGCCAGCACGCGCCGGGTGAGGACGACGTCGCCGAGCTCACTATGACCGACGAGGGGCGCATCCTCCGCGACAATGTCTACGGTACCTTCGAGGAGGACGCCTGGCGGCGCGACTTCACCGTCAACGCCCTGTATTACGACATCGCCGATTTTTCGGTGCGTGACTTCGTCGGTGGGATGGACGATTTGCGTGCCGGCCTGCTGCGCCTGATCGGCGATCCCACGGCGCGCTACCGCGAAGACCCGGTACGTATGCTGCGGGCGGTGCGCTTCGCCGCCAAGCTCGGCTTTCGTATCGATGACGCCACCGCCGCGCCCATCCCCGTCCTGTCGGATCTGTTGTTCGATATTTCTTCGGCGCGCCTCTACGAAGAGGTGCTCAAGCTGTTCATGGCGGGCGAGGGCCTCACCGGCTTCGGACTGCTGCGCCACTACGGTCTGTTCGGCAAGCTGTTTCCGGACTCCGAGGCGGCGCTGGCCGAGGAGATCGATGGCCACCCGCAGATTCTCATCGGCCGCGCGCTGGAAAATACCGACCAGCGCGTCGCCGACGGGCGGCCGGTCACGCCCGCGTTTCTGTTCGCCGCGTTGCTGTGGCCGCCGGTGCTCAAACGCTGGCGGGCAACGGCTCAGGAGCTGGGCGATCTCGCCGCGCTGCAGGCGGCCGGCAACTGGATCGTCAACGCACAGGCCAGCCACACCGCCATCCCCAAGCGTTTCAGTCTGCCGATGCGCGAGATCTGGTCGCTGCAGCCACGCTTCGAGCAGCGCAGCGGGCGACGTCCGCTGCGGCTGGTCAGTCACCCGCGCTTCCGTGCCGCCTACGATTTTCTGCTGCTGCGCGGCGAGTCGGGCGAGGTGGATTTGGAGCTCTGTCAGTGGTGGACGGACTTCCAGGAGCAGCCCGGCGAGGCGCGCGAGGCGATGCTGGCCCCCGAGAAGAAGGCCAAGAAGCGCCGGCGGCGCAGACGCAACGGCGCCAAGTCCCAGACCGAAGGAGAGGGGGTGGATGCGGGAGCGCGTGCGTCCCCCGCCGCGACCGATGCCGGCGGCACGGACGGCGGCGACGGCTAGGTGGGCGCGGAGACAGTCTTCGTGGGGCTGGGCAGCAACCTCGATGACCCGGTGCGCCAGGTGCGGGCCGGTCTGGCCGCACTGGCCGCGCTGGAGCAGACCGAGCTCGCCGGATGTTCGCAGCTCTACCGCAGCGCACCCATGGGGCCGCCGGGCCAGCCCGACTATATCAATGCCGTCGCGCGCCTGCACACGCGGCTCGCACCCGAGACGCTGCTCGATGCCCTGCAGGCAATCGAGGCACGCGCCGGCCGCGACCGCAGCGGCGAGCGCTGGGGGCCGCGCACGCTCGATCTGGATATCCTCCTCTACACTGACCGGCGTATCGACAGCGCCCGCCTGCAGGTACCACACCCAGGCATCGCCGCGCGCAACTTTGTGCTCTATCCACTGGCCGAACTTGCGCCGGACCTGGACATCCCCGGCCTGGGCCCGCTGCCGGCCCTGCTGACGCGCTGCCCGCCCGAGGGTCTGGAAAGGTTGGTGGGGGGCAGCAAGTGACTGTGACGGATCGGGTGACCACGAAATCCGCGAAAGTGCTGCCGAGGGAATGCTGAACAATGCGCCCCGTCCATCACGTGGAAGTGGGAATCCACAGATTCGCAGAACTGGATCCCAGCATGTACCAGGATGACGGATTCAGGCGAGCGTTCCTGGAAGGAATTGTCCGCCAGGTTTTTTGTGGATTTCGTGGTAATAAAAACGAATATCGAATAGCGAAGCTGCAGGCATGATTGAACCGAATCCCGGCTACATCGTGGTCGAAGGGCCCATCGGGGTGGGCAAGACGAGCCTGGCGCGGCGGCTCGCGGACAGCTTCGGCAGCGAACTGCTGCTGGAGGATGCGGCGGAGAATCCGTTCCTGGAACGCTTCTACCGTAATCCGCGCCAGGGCGCATTGTCCACGCAGTTGTTCTTCCTGTTGCAACGCGCGCGCCAGATGCAGGAGCTGCGCCAGGGCGACATGTTCCGGCCGGTGCGGGTTGCAGATTTTCTGATCGAGAAGGATCAGCTGTTCGCCCGCATGACGTTGGACGAGCAGGAATACAAGCTCTACGAGCAGGTCTACGGCCACCTGACACTGGACGCCCCGATGCCGGATCTGGTGATCTATCTGCAGGCGCCGGTGGACGTGCTGCTCGGGCGCATTGCCCGACGTGGCATCGTCTACGAACAGCACATCGATGCCGGTTATCTGGAGCGTCTGTCCGAGGGTTACGCGAAGTTCTTCTTCGAATTCGACGCCTGTCCGTTGCTGATCGTGAATGCCGCACACATCGATCTGATCAATGACGAGACGGCCTATGCAGAGCTGTTGGAGCAGATCCATCGCCTCGGCAGTGGCCGGCACTATTTCAACCCCATGCCGGTTTCCCTGTAGACTTCAGCCACCACGCGGTCTCGTCGACATGAGGGCACACAGCCATGAGCAGTCACAACCCCAGTCAGCCTGTCACCCGCGCCAGCCTCGCGCGTATGAAGGCGGCCGGCGAGAAGATCACCTGCCTCACCGCCTATGACGCCGGCTTCGCCCGGCTGATCGACGCGGCTGGCGTGGACATGATCATCGTCGGTGACTCGCTCGGTATGGTGGTACAGGGACGGGAATCGACGCTGCCGGTGACGCTGGATGACATGATCTACCATGCCGCCGCCGTCGCCCGCGGGGCACGCCGTGCCCTGCGCGTGGTGGATATGCCATTCATGACCTATGCGGACGTGCGCGCGGCGCTGGCCAACGCCGCGCGATTGATGCGCGAAGGCGGGGCGCAGATGGTCAAGCTCGAAGGCGGTGCGCGGGTCACCGAGATCGTTCACGATCTGGTACAGCAGGGCATCCCGGTCTGCGGCCACCTGGGGCTGTTGCCACAATCGGTGCACCAGCTCGGTGGCTACCGCGTCCAGGGACGCGAGCGCGAGGCGGCGCACGCCATCCTCGAGGATGCGCGCGGCCTGGAGTCCGCCGGTGCCGCGCTGCTGGTGCTGGAGTGCGTGCCGGCGGCACTGGCTGGCGAGATCACCCGCGCCGTCAGCATGCCGGTGATCGGCATCGGTGCCGGTCCCGAGTGCGACGGCCAGGTACTGGTCCTGCAGGACATGCTTGGCATCACGCCTGGTAAAGCGCCCAGATTCGCCAGGGATTTCATGGCCGGCGCCGGCAGCATCCAGGCTGCCGTCGAGGCCTACCTCCGGGCCGTCCAGGACGGCAGCTTTCCTGCGCCGGAGCATTGCTTCTGAGTGTGGATTGTTTGTGCGATCAAAAGCCTTCAACACGGGCCGCCATGATCCGAACCGACAGCATCGAGACCCTGCGCCGTACGCTGGCGCAATGGCACGCCGAGGGCGCGTGCATCGCCTTCGTGCCGACCATGGGCAATCTGCACGCCGGGCATCTGCGGCTGGTCGAAACCGCACGCACGCAGGCGGATCGTACGGTGGCGAGCATCTTCGTCAATCCACTGCAGTTCGGCCCGGACGAGGATTTCGCGCGCTATCCACGCACGCCGGAGGCCGACTGCGCGGCGCTCGAGGACGCGGGTGCCGATGTCGCGTTCCTACCCAGTGTCGAGACCATGTACCCGCGGCCACTGGTGACGCTGACACGGGTGTCGGTGCCCGTGCTGGGCGATATGCTGGAGGGCGCCCATCGGCCGGGGCATTTCGACGGCGTGACCACGGTGGTGGCGCGGCTGTTCAACCTGGTGCAGCCGCACGTGGCGGTGTTCGGCGAGAAGGACTATCAGCAGCTCGCTGTCATCCGGCGCATGGTCGCGGATCTGGGCTGGCCCATCGCGGTGGTCGGTGTGCCGACGGTACGCGAGTCGGATGGCCTGGCGATGAGTTCCCGCAACCGTTATCTTACAGCCACGCAGCGCGCCCTGGCACCGTTGCTGGCACAGACACTGAACGACGTGGCGGACCAGCTGCGCGCGGGTGAGCGGGATTTCGAGGCGCTGGAGCGGGCCGCGGAGTACGTCCTGAGGACCGAGGGGTTCCACACGGATTATGTCAGTATCCGCCGCCCCGACCTGCAGCCGGCCGCGGCGGGCGACGCACACTTGGTGATTCTCGCCGCAGTCCGCCTGGGGGTGACGCGCCTGATCGATAACCTGCGGATTTCTCTGTAGTAGGGCGTGATTTCTGCAGTCTTGACCGACGTCGATTGCACCCCCTGCGCCGATCGGAGATAATCCCATCTCCGCAACCGCAGTCTCTCCCATTCGCCATGCAATTGACCCTGCTGAAAGCCAAGCTTCACCACGCCTGCGTGACCCACTCCGAGCTCGAGTATGAAGGGTCCTGCGCGATCGATGGTCTGTTGCTGGATACGGCCGGGATCCGCGAATACGAGCAGATCCATATCTATAACAAGACCAATGGCGCGCGTCTTACGACCTATGCCATCCGCGCCCAGGAGGGCTCGGGTATCGTTTCCGTGAACGGTGCCGCCGCCCACAAGGCCGCCCCCGGCGACCGTGTCATCATCTGCAGCTACGCCATTCTCAGCCAGCAGGAGGCGGTGAGCTTCAAGCCGACACTGGTCTATCTGAACGAGCGTAATCAGATTGTCCGCATGGGCCACGACATCCCGGTGCAAGTGGCGTAGCCGCGTCGTTCCGAGCGCCGTCCCGGAGTCATTCCTGAGTTATTCTGGTATCGCCCTGGCGTCGTCCTGGTGCACGTCCGTGCGACCCGCGCGGCGCATCACGCTGGCCAAAAATCGATTCATCCTGCTGCCACAGGTCGGGATCCGTGGGCGGCCCTGCCCTGGGGCCTTCCATCGGTGTGCTACGGAATCTTCACACCCGGCAGCTGCTCCTGGTGGCTCGCCATGCGCTGGATGAGTTTGTCCAGCCCGCCGCGGCTGATCTCCTCGCCGAAGCTCGCGCGGTAGTTGAGCACCATACTCACGCCTTCGATGACCACATCGTAGATCTTCCACTCACCGTCACGCCGGTGCAGGCGATAATCGACGCGCACGGGCTCGCCATGGCTGCGGACGAAGCGTGTCTGCACCAGTACGCGGTCGTCCCCCTCGTTACGCTCCCCGACATGCTCGAAGGCCTCACCCGCATAGGTGTTCAGCGAACTCGCGTAGGTATGTATCAGCATCGACTTGAACTCGTGCGTGAAGGCCACACGCTGTTCCGGGCTCGCCTGGCGCCAGTGTTTGCCCAATGTGAGCCGCGAAAAGGCCTCAAAATCGAGATGCGGGAGGATGAGGTCATCCACCAGGTCATAGGCCTGGTTGTCGTTGAGAGGCTGGCCTTCGCGCAGGCGCGCGACGACCTGATCGGCCACACCGAACACCAGCTCGGTCGGCGTCGTCCCGGCCGGTGCCGGTGGCGCCAGCACTAATGCCAGCGTGAGCGTGATCAGGATTAGACGCAGTGTCCGCATGGTCCCTCCTCAGGGCGATTCTGGACAGTTCCGGGCGGCGCGGAGACGACCGCGCTCCCACCGGGGTCTCAGCCGCTTTCGGGCATGCCGTCGAAGAAGTCCACGACGCCGGTTTCGAGTGAGTATTCTGCGCCCACGATGAGCAGCCCGCCATGGTTGGTCAGATCCTCGAGCATCACCGAGCCATGCCGCATCTGGTTCACCGACGCGCGCACATTGGCCCGGACGGCCTGCTGCAGCAGCGCCGCCGGCTGGTCGCGCAGTTCCGTCGACATCAGCCCCGCGATGGCGGGGCGGATGCGGTCGACGATGGAGCGGATATTCAGTGAATGTTCCTCGTCGGGATGCCGCAATGCACTGATGCTGGCACTGACCGCGCCACACTGTGAATGGCCCAGCACCACCACCAGACGGATATCGAACTCGGCGGCGGCAAATTCCACACTGCCGATCTGCGACGGTGCCACGACATTACCGGCCACGCGAATGACGAACAGATCACCCAGTCCCTGATCGAAGATGATCTCGGCAGGTACGCGCGAGTCCGAGCAGCCCAGGATGATGGCAAACGGTGTCTGACCCGAGGTCAGTTCGGCGCGCTTGGTGTGGGTGGCCATCGTATCGATACTGCGCAGTCCCGCGGCGAAACGCTGGTTGCCGTCGCGCAGGCGGCGGAAGGCGGCGATGGCGTCGAGTGTCGTTTTCATGGAATCATGTCAGCCCGTGTTGCGCATGCCGCCGGCGATGGCATTGATCGAACGCAGCAGCGCATCGCGCCAGTGTTCGCGGTCGGCCTCCGGCAGCCGCTCGTTGCGGTAGCGCTTGAGCAGCGTCAGCTGGATGTGGTTGAGTGGGTCCAGATAGGGGTCGCGCCGGCTGAGCGACAGATACAGCGGCGGGTTCTCCTGAATGAGCACCTTCTGGTTGGCGACGGCGAGCACGTGCGTGCGCGTGCGGTGGAATTCCGCGTGAATCCCCTCGAAGATGTTCGCGGCGCGATCCTTGTCCATGGCGAGCGCCGTATATTCGCGCGCGATATCCATGCGTGCCTTGAACAGCGACATCTGCGTGTTCGAGAGTAACGCGCGGAAGAACGGCCATTCCCGATACATGGTCTGCAGTGTGATGAGCCGCTCGGGATCGTGCTGGCGCCAGGTATCGAGGGCCGTACCGATGCCGTACCAGGCCGGCAGGGTGTGGCGTGACTGCGCCCAGCCGAATACCCAGGGGATGGCGCGGATGGAGGCCTTGGCGCGGCTGCCCTGCTTGCGGTGACTCGGCCGCGAGCCGATATTGAGCAGGCCGATCTCGCTCACCGGGCAGACCTCGTAGAAATAGTCGAGAAAGCCCTCGGTGTGGTCGGTCAGGTCGCGGTAGACCTTTTCACCGATCTGCGCCAGTTCGTCCATGATAGCGAGATGTTCCCGGCGATCGGGCTCGACCGGCTGGACCAGTGAGCGACTGGCCTTGAGCAGGCCGGTCACGCCCATGGTGAGTTCGTTGATGGCGGTTTCCAGGTTGCCGTACTTGTACGACAGCACCTCGCCCTGTTCGGTGAACTTGATCTCGCCGTGCACGGTGCCGGGCGGCTGCGCCAGAATGGCCTCGTGGGTCGGGCCGCCGCCGCGGCCGATGGTACCGCCGCGGCCATGGAACAGCCGGCAGCGCACGCCGTGCTCGCCGGTGATGCGCAGGATCTTCTTCTGCGCCTCGTAGAGGTTCCAGCCGGCGGCGAGGATGCCGCCATCCTTGCAGGAATCCGAATAGCCGAGCATCACCTCCTGCTGATCGCCCGAGGCCTCCAGCAGGGCGCGGTAGGTGGTGTTGCCGAGCAGTTCGGTGAGGACATCCTCGACGTGCGACAGATCCTCGATGGTCTCGAACAACGGACTGATGCGGATCTGACAGAACCAGCCATCGGCAGTGCGTCCGGCGAGACCCGTAAGCCAGGCCAGGAACATCACCTCCAGTACGTGGCTGGCCCTGTGGGTCATGGAGATGACGTAGTTGCCGAAGGCCTCGGCGCTGACCTCGCCGCGCATGCGGTGCATGACATCGAACACCGCCAGCGTCTCGCGCGTGGGTTCGTCGAGCCGGCTGTGGTCGAGTGCGGGCGGTGCACCGGCGGCTATACGTTCGGCCAGTACCCGCAACCGGTCGGCGTCATCGAGTGCGGTGTAATCGGGTGCCTCGGGCAACTGGCGCAGTACGTCCGTGACGGCATCGGCGTGGCGTGTCGATTCCTGGCGGATGTCGAGCTGCATCAGGAAGAAGCCGAAGGTCTCGAGCAGGCGGATGAGGTCGGTCAGGTCCGTTGCGGCAATGCGCGCATCGCCATGACTGATCAGTGAATCGCGGATCTGATAAAGATCCTGCAGCAGATCCTGCTCGTTCAGATAACGGTGCTCATACGGACCGAGGTCGGCCTTGCCCTCGCGGTCGATCTGGTCGTTGATTGCAGCCAGATTACGGCGCAGGCGGTAGCGCACGATGAACAGCTTGCGGCGGTAGGGCTCGTGGCTGTAGCGCGACGGGTGATCCCCGAAGGCTACTATGAAACGCTCCTCATCGCGCGCGAGCCCCGCGCGGAACTCGGCTGTGGGCTGGCACAGCAGGTCGGAATGCGTCAGTTTATGGCGCAGCGCATCGACACGCCGCAGATAGTGGCAAATGGCCTCGCGCATATGCATGCGCAGTGCCAGCTCGGTGGTCTCGGGTAGCACGAAGGGATTGCCGTCGCGGTCGCCTCCGATCCAGGAGCCGAAGCGCAGCACGCTCGGCACATGGACCGGCAGCTCGGCGACCTGGCTGCCGTTGAGGTAGATACGGCGCACCGCCCGTTCCAGGTTGCGGTAGATGGCCGGCACGGCGTCGAACAGGCTGTCGCGAAAATAATAGAGCCCGTTGCGGATCTCGTCGCGCACGCGCGGCTTGTGTACACGCACCTCATCGGTCTTCCACAGGATCTGGATCTCGTTCTGCAGATCCTGGATGATCTCGTCGCGCTGTTCCTTGCTCAGCTTGGTGGTATCGAGCTGCTCGCTGATCACGAAGATGCGCCGCAGCGTCTCCATGATGGTGCGGCGCTTGGACTCGGTCGGGTGCGCGGTGAATACCGGGATGTAGCGGATCTGGTCCAACAGCGTCTGCAGCTGCTCGGGGGTGATGCCGCGATCACATAACTCACGCAGGGTGTGGTCGAAGGAACCCAGCCACAACGGACCGCCGCTGGACAGCTCACGCAGGCGCTGGCGGTGTTCGAAGGCCTGCTCGGCGATGTTGACCAGCCCGAAGTAGAGGTGGAAGGCACGCACCACATGGGTGAGCAGCTGCGGGTCGAGGCCGTCGATGGTCCGCATCAGGCGCGCGCGCAGGCGCGCGTCGTCCGCACCGCGCAGCCGGATGAAGCCCTTACGCAGCGTCTCCACCGCCGCCAGCACCTGGCCCCCCTCCTGGGCGCGCAGCACGTTGCCGAGCAGGTCGCCGAACAGACGCACGCGGGTGCGCAGGTCCTTGTCGCGGGGCTGGTCGATCACGGTCTGCGGGGAGGTCTCGGGCATCATGGGTCCACAGCGAAGGTTGGCGGCGCGCAGCGTCGGCGCAAAGAGCCCCGCATTATAAACCACCAGGGCCCGAATTGTGCCCCCTCGGTGTTCCGGGATTCGGGACCTGGCGATGATGTATCAAGGGCTTGGGTCACCCGTCGGGCTCAGTCGCCCGTGGCCAGAGCGCGATACAGATCGACGTAGCGTTGTGCGCTGCGTGTCCAGCTGTAGTCCTGGCGCATGGCGGTCTGCATTACGCGGGCCCAGGCGTCGGGCTGTTGGTACAGCGTGAGCGCCCGGTCGATCACGGCCAGCAGCGCCTCCGGCGAGGCCGCGTCGAACACGAAGCCGGTGGCGGTGCCCTGTTGAAGGCTGGCGGCGTCGGTATCGACCACGGTATCCGCCAGACCGCCAGTGCGGCGCACGATGGGCAGGGTGCCGTAGCGCAGGCTGTAGATCTGATTCAGCCCGCAGGGCTCGAAGCGTGACGGCATCAGGAAGGCATCGCCACCGGCCTCGAGCAGGTGCGCCAGCGGCTCGTCGTAGCCGAGGCGCAGGCCGAACCGTCGGGGGTAGGCCGCCTGGGCCGTGCGCAGGGCGTCCTCGAGTTGCTTCTGGCCACTGCCGAGCAGGGCCACCTGCAGCGGCCGCGTCATGAGCTCCGGCAGGATGTCGAGCAACAGATCGATGCCCTTCTGTTCCACCAGTCGCCCGACGTGCACGAGCAGCGGCAGATGCGCGTCCTGTGGCAATCCGAAGGCCTCTTGCAGGGCCGTTTTGTTGGCGGCCTTGCCTTGCGGCTGCGCGGCGCTGAAGTGATGCCGCAGCAACGGATCGGTGGCCGGGTCCCACTGGCTATAGTCCGCGCCGTTGAGTATGCCGGACAGTGCGTCGGCGCGCGTGTTCAGCAGGCCGTCGAGGCCATTGCCGAGTTCCGGCGTGCGGATCTCCCGGGCGTAGGTCGGGCTCACGGTGGTGATGCGATCAGCGTACACCAGGCCGCCCTTGATGAACGAGACCTGATCGTGGAACTCCAGGGCCTGCGGCGACCACCACTCAGCAGGCAGTCGCAGCGTCTCGAAGGTCGTCCGGTCGAACAGACCCTGATAGGCTAGATTGTGGACGGTGAAGACCGTTGCCGGGCGCGTGGTCTCCAGCCCCAGCAACGCCGGCACCAGCCCGGTCTGCCAGTCGTTGCAGTGCACCAGATCGGGCTGCCAGCCCAAGCCGGCGCGGTCCATGGCCAGTTCCACGACGGCGCGCGCGAAACTGGCGAAGCGCTGCGCGTTGTCCGGCCAGTCGCGGCCGTCCGGTCCCACGTAGGGATTGCCGAGCCGGTCGAAGCAGTGCGGTGCCGCGACCAGGTAGACGGACAGATCGGTGTCGGGCAGGGTGGTCTGCAGGATCCGCACCGGTCCCATGCCCGCGACGATATCGACGCGGCCGACCTCGCGGGCCTCGCCGGTGCGCGCCAGCAGGTCCCAGTAGGCGGGCAGCACCAGGCGTACGTCCTGACCGAGGCCGGCGAGGGCCTTGGGCAGTGCGCCGGAGACGTCGGCGAGTCCGCCGGTCTTGATGAGCGGGTGGGCCTCGCTGCTGGCGAACAGGATTTTCATGGGCGGCACTGTGGGCTGGTTTGCAGGTGAGCGCACTAGGAGTCTGATCGGACTTGGGGCGGCTATCTTACCCGGCGCAGTAGATCAGTCCCAAGTCCGACAGGCTCCTAGCCTGCGGGAGCCGGACACGCGTCGTCAAGTCACACGGTCGCAGGCGCACCGCGCAGGTGCGGCTATACTGGCCAACATCCGTAGGACGAGCAGGGAGACGCACAATGCGTATGGCGATGATCGGTCTGGGACGCATGGGCGCCAATATGGCGCGCCGTCTGTGCCGCGGTGGCATCGAGGTGGTGGGCTACAATCGTACCCGCGCGGTCGCCGATGAACTGGCGGCTGCGGAGGGGTTGATCCCGGCCGGGTCGCTGGCCGACGCGGTGACCCGGCTCACTGCGCCGCGCGTCGTCTGGGTGATGCTGCCGGCCGGTGCCGTCACCGAGACGCATCTGGACGAACTGCGCGAGCTGCTCGCGCCGGGTGACGTGATCGTCGACGGGGGCAACGCCAATTATCATGACAGCCAGCGCCGCGGCGCCTGGCTGGCCGAGCAGGGCATCGAGTTCGTGGACGCCGGCACCTCGGGTGGCGTCTGGGGGCTGGAGAACGGCTATTGTCTCATGGTCGGCGGCAGCGATGCCGCCATCGCCCGGCTCAAACCGGCGTTGCAGGTGCTGGCGCCGGGGCACGATCATGGCTGGGCGCACGTCGGCCCGGTCGGTGCCGGGCACTTCACCAAGATGGTCCACAACGGCGTGGAGTACGGCATGATGCAGGCCCTCGCCGAGGGTTTCGCGCTGTTGCGCGGCAAGCAGGAGTTCCAGCTCGATCTCGCGCAGGTCGCCGAATTGTGGCGCCATGGTTCGGTGGTGCGCAGCTGGCTGCTGGACCTGACCGCCGATGCGCTCCAGGCCGATCAGGGGCTCGAGGACATCCAGCCGGTGGTGGCCGATTCCGGCGAGGGCCGCTGGACCGCCATCGAGGCCATCGATCAGGGCCAGGCGCTGCCCGTCATCACCCTCGCCCTGGCCATGCGCTTCGCCAGCCAGGACCGCGAAGGCTACGCCAACAAGCTGCTCGCCATGATGCGCAACGCCTTCGGCGGACACGCGGTGGCGAAGAAATGAGGGGCCAGGAATCTTTACCACAAAGGACGCAAAGGCGCGCAAAGGTAAATCATCAACGAGTGACAAACAAAAAACTCATTTCAGCCACGGAAACACACGGAAGCACACGGAAGCACACGGAGTTCATAACCCGCCGCACCCTCGCCTTCCGTGTATTTCCGTGTGTTTCCGTGGCAAATGCGGTTTTTGGATTTTTTTCAGAATTTCCTTCGCGCGCCTTCGCGTCCTTTGCGGTTGAAGTGCTTTTCCAGACGCGCGTCCCTGTTCGCTACTGAGGACTGATCAACGCCATGCCCGATCCCTGTACGTTCGTGATCTTCGGCGCGACCGGCAACCTCTCACAGAAGAAGCTCATGCCGGCGCTGTACCATCTGGAGCAGGCTGGACGGCTGCCTGGGGAGATGCGGGTGCTCGGCGTCGGGCGCCGTGACTGGGACGACGACGCCTGGCGCAAGGTGGTGGCGGGCTGGCTGGAGAAGCGCGTGCGCATGGGGCTGGACCACAAGGTACTCGCGCGTTTTCTGGAGCGGCTGTTCTTCTTTCGCGGCGACCTGGATGATGCCGAACTCTATCCGCGACTGCGCGAGACCCTGGCCGCACCCGAATATCCCGCCAACATCGCCTTCTACATGGCGGTCGCACCCACCGATTTTGGTGTGGTCAGCCATCATCTGGCCGAGGTCGAACTCAATGGCGACGCCGACGGCTGGCGCCGGGTGGTCATCGAGAAACCGTTCGGCTACGACCTCGAGAGCGCCGAGATTCTCAACGCACGCCTGCACCGACACTGGCGCGAGGACCAGCTGTTTCGCATCGACCATTACCTCGGCAAGGGCACCATCCAGAACATCCTGGTGTTCCGTTTTGCCAACCTCATGCTCGAGCCACTGTGGAACCGCAACTACATCGACCATGTGCAGATCAGCCATGCCGAAACGGCGGGGATCGAGATGCGCGCCGGCTATTATGACGGTGTGGGGGCGTTGCGCGACATGGTGCAGAGTCATCTGCTGCAGATGCTGACGCTGGTGGCCATGGAGCCGCCCGCCACCCTCGACGCCGAGTCGCTGCGTGACGAGAAGGTGAAGGTGCTGCGTTCCATCCGACCGATCTCGCAGAGTGCGGTGCACGCACACGCCTTCCGCGCCCAGTACGCGCGCGGCACCGTCGGTCGGGACAAGGTCGTGTCCTATCTGGAAGAGAAGGATGTACCACCCAGCAGCAGCACCGAGACCTATGCCGTACTGAAGTTGCACATCGACAATTGGCGCTGGCGCAACGTGCCATTTTTTTTACGCACCGGCAAGCGCATGGCGCATGATAATTCGCTGATCGGCATCCGCTTCAAGCATCCGCCGCAGCAGCTGTTCCGTGAGACCCAGATCGAGCAGATGCGCCCCAACTGGCTGTTGATGAACATCCAGCCCAACGAATGCCTGCGGCTGGAGTTGCAGGTGAAGGAGCCGGGTCTGGAGATGCGGGCCGTGACCCAGCAGCTGGACGCCGCCACCTGCAGTCGTTCACCGTATGACATCGACGCCTACGAGACACTGCTACTGGACGTGATCGACGGCGACAGTTCACTGTTTCTGCGCTACGACGAGGTTTCCTGGGCCTGGCGTGTGATGGACCCCATCCTCAAAGTCTGGTCCACCGAGCGCGACTATATCCACACCTATCCCGCCGGCAGCTGGGGTCCCCAGGAGGCCAACCGCTTGTTCATCCGCGACGACCAGCGCTGGCGCAATACGCTGGAGGAGGAGTGAGTGTACGTGGAAGGCATCAACCACGAAGGACACGAAGGAAAGTTATAATGAGCGCTGAAAAGAGTGTAACGGACGTAGGCTGGGTTCAGACGCGCAGCACCGCTGAACCCGGCCTATACCATTGCTCATGCTTTTTCATTCGTTATGGTTTTCCTTCGTCTCCTTCGTGTCCTTCGTGGTTAAAATGACATTCGGAACGACTTCAAGGAACACGGCATGTCCGAGCTGACCCAATGCAGTGCCTGGCGGGCGTTGACCGGGCATTACGATGCGATTCGTGATCAGCACATGCGTGACTGGTTTGCGCAGGATCCAGGACGCTTCGAGCGCTTCTCGGCGCGCTTCGAGGATATCCTGCTCGACTATTCGAAGAACCGCATCACCACCGAGACCTTCGGACTGCTGCTGGATCTGGCGCGCGAGCGCGACCTGCCGGTCTGGATCGAGCGGATGTTCGCGGGCGACAAAATCAACTTCACCGAAGACCGTGCGGTGCTGCACACGGCGCTGCGCAACCGTTCCAAGCGGCCCGTCCTGGTCGACGGTCGCGATGTCATGCCGGCCGTCAACGCCGTGCTCGCCCGGATGCGTGAATTCACCGAGCGGGTGCGCAGCGGCACCTGGCGAGGCTTCAGTGGCAAGCCGATCACCGACGTGGTGAACATCGGCATCGGTGGCTCTGATCTCGGGCCGCTGATGGTGACCGAGGCGCTCAGGCCCTACGGTTCGGAGCGGCTGCGCGTGCATTTCGTGTCCAATATCGACGCCAGCCACATCGTCGAGACGCTCAGGCCCCTCGATCCGGCCACGACCCTGTTCATCGTCGCCTCCAAGACCTTCACGACGCAGGAGACGCTGACCAACGCGCAGACTGCACGCGCCTGGCTGCTGGCCGACGCTGGTGACGAGGAGACGGTTGCAAAGCACTTCGTCGCGCTGTCGACCAACGCCGAAGCGGTGCGTGCCTTCGGCATCGACACCGCCAACATGTTTGAATTCTGGGATTGGGTGGGTGGGCGCTATTCCCTGTGGTCGGCCATCGGCCTGTCGATCGCGCTGTACATCGGCATGGACGCCTTTGAGGAATTGCTTGAGGGCGCGCACGCCCTGGACGAGCATTTCCGCACGGCACCGCTGGAGCATAACCTGCCGGTGATCCTGGGTCTGCTTGGTGTCTGGTACAGCAATTTCTTCGCTGCCGGCAGCCATGCCATCCTGCCCTACGATCAGTATCTGCATCGCTTCCCCGCCTATTTTCAGCAGGGCGACATGGAGAGCAACGGCAAGCGCGTGAGCCGTGCGGGCAGGGTGGTCGATCATGCCACCGGCCCGGTGATCTGGGGCGAGCCGGGCACCAATGGCCAGCATGCCTTCTTCCAGCTGATGCATCAGGGCACGCGCCTGGTGCCGGCGGATTTCCTGGCCGCGGCCGAGAGTCACAATCCGCTCGGCGAACACCAGCGCATCCTGCTATCGAATTTTTTTGCCCAGACCGAGGCGCTGATGCGCGGCAAGACCGAGGCCGAGGTGCGTACCGAGCTGGCGGCGACGGGGCTGTCGGGCGAGGCGCTGGAGCGCCTGTTGCCGCACAAGGTGTTTCCCGGCAACCGGCCGAGTAATTCCATCCTCTACCGCAAGTTGACCCCGCGCACCCTGGGCAGCCTCATCGCGCTCTACGAACACAAAATCTTCGTCCAGGGAATCATCTGGGATATCAATTCGTTCGATCAGTGGGGTGTGGAGCTGGGCAAACAGTTGGCACGCGCCATCCAGCCCGAGCTGGCGGCCGAGGGGCCGGTCGAGGGGCACGACAGCTCCACCCGCGGCCTGATCAATTACTACAAGAGCCTGGCACCGTTCTGAAAACAACGCTCAGCACGAGAGGCATGGGTACGGTCTCAGGCTTCCGGCAGGTACCTTCGTTACCCCGACGGCGGTGAGCAGCCGCGGCAGGAATGTCCTGTGTTGCCGTGGCTGCAATGATTTTTCATGGGGCGTGAGTGGGCTGCCGCGGGATCCACCAGGTCTGGCGGCTCAGGGAAGACGAGTCCAGACAATACAGGAGGGAGCGATGATGAACGATCCATGGGCATCCATCCACCAGGAGGTCCAGCTGCACCCCGATTTTCTGCAGGGGCGGCGCTACGTGAAGCAGGGCGACTGGGTCGCCGCACTCGCTTGCTTCAAGACGGCCAACCAGGCGACCTCAGACCTGGATGTCTACGCCAACCTCTACCTGGCCTATCTGGGGCTCACCCAGGTGCAGCTCAATGATGTCAGCGGTCTGAACCTGTGCCGGCGGGCGGCTGTCGAGGAGCGGGCGCGCGGCGACGTATTCGAGAATCTGGCCCGGGCGGAGCTCAAGCTCGGCCACCGCCGGCAGGCCCGCGAGGCGGTACGCCGCGGGCTGCGGGTCGAGCCCGGCCATGTTGGTCTGCGTGATCTGCGCATCCAGATGGGGATCCGGCGGGCACCGGCACTGGCCTTTCTCGGCCGCGACAACCCCCTCAACCGGTTTCTGGGCAAGCTGAGCTATCGCCCGCGGCGGGGCAGCCCACGCGGTCGCTGAGGGCACAGCCCTGCAGGGGGGGCGGGTACTCATGCTATACTGCGCCCTCGAGTCGGCCGGACGGTCGCGGGGGGTAACCCTCGAGGAAAGTCCGGGCTCCACAGGGCAGGGTGCCAGGTAACGCCTGGGGGGCGCGAGCCCACGGAAAGTGCCACAGAAATGATACCGCCTAAGCACCCCGTCGAAGGACGGCGTGCCGGTAAGGGTGAAATGGTGCGGTAAGAGCGCACCGCGCTTCCGGCAACGGAAGTGGCAGGGTAAACCCCACCCGGAGCAAGACCAAATAGGGGGGCACTGGCGCGGCCCGCGCTGCCCCCGGGTAGGTCGCTACAGGTACGCGGCGACGCGTATCGCAGATGAATGACTGTCCACGACAGAACCCGGCTTACAGGCCGACTCGTTTGAATTCAGATACAAGAGACAAGAGACAAGAGACAAGAGACAAGAGACCTGGGTTTTACTTGTATCTTGCACCTTGTATCTTGTATCTCCTCTTTGAATTCAGATACAAGAGGCAAGAGACAAGATACAAGCGACCTGGGTTTTACTTGTATCTCGCACCTTGTATCTTGTATCTCCTCCTCCACCCATGTCTGAACATCTATGGACAAGCTTTACATCAAGACCTTCGGCTGCCAGATGAACGAGTACGACTCGGCCAAGATCGCCGACCTGCTCGAGGAGTCGCACGGTCTGACCCGGACGCTGGTCGCCGAAGAGGCCGATGTGCTGCTGCTCAACACCTGTTCCATCCGCGAGAAGGCGCAGGAGAAGGTCTTCTCTCAGCTCGGCCAGTGGCGGGAGTGGAAGGACGCCCGGCCGCAGCTGGTGATCGGTGTCGGTGGCTGTGTCGCCAGCCAGGAAGGTGAGGCGTTGCGCGAACGCGCGCCCTGCGTCGATCTGATCTTCGGTCCGCAGACCCTGCACCGCCTGCCCGCTATGCTCCGGCAACTGGAAAGCGAACAGCGTGCCGTGGTCGATGTGTCCTTCCCCGAAATCGAGAAGTTCGACGCGTTGCCGGCACCGCGTGCCGATGGCCCGACGGCGTTCGTGTCCATCATGGAAGGCTGCAGCAAGTACTGCACCTTCTGCGTGGTGCCCTACACCCGCGGCGAAGAAGTCAGCCGACCGTTCGACGACATCCTCGCCGAGGTGGTGGTGCTGGCCGAACAGGGTGTGCGCGAGGTCACGCTGCTGGGTCAGAACGTCAATGCCTACCGCGGCGCCATGCACGACGGCGGCATTGCCGATCTCGCACTGCTCATCCATTACATCGCCGCCATCGACGGCATCGGCCGTATCCGTTACACCACCTCGCACCCGCTGGAGATGAGCGACAGCCTGATCCAGGCCTACCGCGAGGTGCCGAAGCTGGTGAGTCATCTGCACCTGCCGGTGCAGAGCGGCTCGGACCGTATCCTGGCACTGATGAAGCGCAAGCACACCGCACTGGAGTACAAGGCAATCATTCGCCGGCTGCGCGAGGCGCGCCCCGATCTGAGCCTGTCCTCGGATTTCATCGTCGGCTTTCCCGGTGAAACCGGAGCCGACTTCGAGGCGACCATGGCGTTGATCGAGGAGCTGCACTTCGATCAGTCCTTCAGTTTCGTCTACAGCGCGCGCCCCGGCACGCCGGCCGCCGCACTGCCCGACGACGTGGGCCTCGAGGAGAAGAAGGCACGGCTCGCCCGTCTGCAGGCACGCATCAACACATTCGCTGCCGGCTACAGCGAGGCCATGGTGGGTACGGTGCAGCGTGTGCTGGTCGACCGGCCCGCGCGCAAGGACGCCAGCGAGATGTCCGGCCGCACCGAGAACAACCGGGTGGTGAACTTCGCCGCCGATCCCGCGTGTCTCGGCCGGTTCGTCGATGTACGTATCACCGCGGCCCTGCCCAATTCCCTGCGCGGCGAATACCTCGCACTGGCCGAAGATACCGGCAACACCGGTACCGACCGCGCCGTCAACTGGGCTTGAGCCGGTCCGCCACACCTTCCTCATACACCATTCCCGCCTTTGGATCCCAAACCCGCCGCCGTCGATCTCGTCCTGGAACCCGCTGACAACCGCAGGCTGGCGAGCCTGTGCGGTCAGTTCGACCAGCACCTGCGTCAGATCGAGCGCCGCCTGGGCGTGGAGATCAACAATCGCGGCAACCACTTTCAGGTGATCGGCGACGACGGCGCAGTGCACCTCGCGGGGCGCGTGCTGGAGCGCCTCTATGCCGATGCGGACAGTGCCGCGGTGACACCGGAACTGGTGCATCTGCACCTGCGGCAGGCCGATGCCGAGGCCGCGGAGATGCTGGTGGATGCCGCCGTCACCGAGGTGGCGCAGGCCGAGGTGTCCATCCAGACCCGTCACGGCCAGATCCATGGCCGCGGCCCGAACCAGAAGCGTTATCTCGCCAGTATCGTCACGCATGATCTGAATTTCGGTATCGGGCCGGCCGGCACCGGCAAGACCTATCTCGCGGTCGCCGCGGCGGTACGGGCGCTGGAACGCGAGCAGATCAGCCGCATCGTGCTGGTGCGGCCGGCGGTCGAGGCCGGCGAGCGTCTGGGCTTCCTGCCGGGCGACATGGCCCAGAAGGTCGACCCCTATCTGCGTCCGCTCTATGACGCACTGTACGAGATGCTCGGCTTCGAGCGTGTCTCCAAACTCATCGAACGCCACGTCATCGAGATCGCGCCGCTGGCGTTCATGCGCGGCCGGACGCTCAATGAATCGTTCATTATTCTCGATGAGGCACAGAACACCACGGTCGAGCAGATGAAGATGTTCCTGACGCGCATCGGCTTCGGTTCCACGGTGGTGGTGACTGGTGATGTGACACAGATCGATCTGCCGCGTGGCACTCAGTCGGGGCTGCGACATGTAATCGGCGTACTGAAGGACGTCGAAGGTGTCAGCTTCACCTTCTTCAACGCGCACGACGTGGTGCGCCATCCCCTGGTGCAGCGCATCGTCACCGCGTATGACGCCAGTGAGCAGGCCGGGGGTGACGGTGGGGGCGCGCCGCATGGAGCCTGAGCCCGCAGCCACGCTGCGTCTGTCGCTGGCTATTCAGCGCATGTCGACGGCGGACGGTCAGCCGAACGATACCCAGCTGCGCCGCTGGGCGCGTGCCGCGCTCGCCGATCTCGGTGGCAGCCATGCACTGACGCTGCGCCTGGTCGATGCCGCGGAGGGCGCCGCCCTGAACGAGGCCTACCGCCGCGCGTCCGGCCCGACGAACGTGCTGTCGTTTCCCTTCGAGACACCGCCCGGCATGCGCACCCGGCTGCTGGGCGATGTGGTGATCTGCACACCCGTCGTAGAACGCGAGGCACACGAGCAGGGCAAGGCGCCACCGGCGCACTGGGCGCATATGGTGGTGCACGGCGTGCTGCACCTGCGTGGCTACGATCACTTGACCGATGTCGACGCGAGCGCCATGGAGGCGCTTGAAACTGAAATATTGGGCCGGTTAGGCTATCCAGACCCTTATCAGGAGCTGCAAGAGGCAAGAGGCAAGAGGCAAGTATAATCGCCGATTTCCACTTGCACCTTGTTGCTTGCAACTTGTATCTACGAGATTTATGGACGACCGACCTAACAACGGCATGGCGCCGTATAAATCCTGGTTTGACCGCCTGAGTCAGGCGCTGTTGCGCGAACCCAGGGACCGTGAACAACTGGTGGGCCTGCTGCGCGACGCGCAACAGCGTGATCTGCTCGACGCCGATGCGCTCGGTATGATCGAGAGCGTGCTGCAGGTCTCCGAGATGCAGGTCCGCGACGTCATGATCCCGCGTGCGCAGATGGTGGTGGTCAACCGGGATGCGACCACCGAGGAGATGTTGCCCACCATCATCGAGTCCAGCCACTCGCGCTTCCCCGTCATCAACGACAGCCGCGATGAGGTCGTCGGTATTCTGCTCGCCAAAGATCTGTTGCGTTATCGCTTCGACGGTGACATCAGCTTCGATATCAAAGATGTCATGCGGCCGGCCGTATTCATTCCGGAGAGCAAGCGCCTCAATGTACTGCTCAAGGAATTCCGGGCCAGCCACAATCATCTGGCCATCGTCGTGGATGAGTACGGCGGCGTGGCCGGCATTGTGACGATCGAAGACGTACTGGAGCAGATCGTTGGTGATATCGAGGACGAGCACGATACCGATGACGATGCCTTCATCCGCAAGCGTAGCGAGACCCATTTCGTCCTCAAGGCGTTGACGCCCATTGAGGATTTCAACGAGTATTTCGGCACGGCCTTCAGCGATGAGGAATTCGACACCATCGGTGGCCCCGTGGTCCAGGCCTTCGGTCACGTGCCCAAGCGCGGCGAGAGCGTGATGATCGGCAACCTCGAATTCAAGGTGCTGCATGCCGACAAACGCCGCGTACACATGCTGCGGTTGACCGTACTGTCGCCGCCGGACGAGACGGCCGGCACTGCGGGGCAGGGAGTGGCGCCGGATTCGAAGCAGTGACGACCCGCAACGGTGCCACGGCCTGCCACCCGCGTCCCGGAGCGATCAGGCTGCGCGGCAGACGCACCGCCCTCCCGGTGGCCGACACTCGCCGGCCGGAACATCATGTCCATACCTGATCTGCCGCGTACCCTGTGGGTGGGGCTGTCATTGCTGGCGGCCTTCCTGCTCGGTGCGACGGTACCGTTCGCCTTCGCACCCTTCGGCTACTATCCGCTCGCCGTCGTGGCGTTGGCGCTGCTGTTCCTGCTGCTGCGCGGACGCACGCCGGGGACCGCATTCCGCATGGGCTACGCCTTCGGCCTGGGCATGTTCGGTATCGGCGTCAATTGGATCTATATCAGCATTCATTATTTCGGTCACTCGCCGTTGCCGGCCGCCATCGGCGTCATGCTGCTGCTGGTCGCCTACCTGAGCCTGTTTCCCGCGGTGCTGGCCTGGGCAGTCGCGCGCCGTGCCGCCGGCGACGGTGTTCAGCTGTTGCTGCTGCTGCCCGCCGGCTGGGTGCTCGCCGAATGGGTGCGCGGCTGGCTGTTCACCGGGTTCCCCTGGTTGAACCTCGGGTACACCCAGATCGATGCACCACTCGCCGGCTATGCCCCGCTGTTCGGTATCTATGGACTGGGCTGGTTGGTGGCGCTGAGTGCGGGGCTGCTGGCCTGGGCGCTAGTCGGACACGGCCGGGCGCGCTGGGTCGGCCCGCTGCTGTTCGTTGCGTTGTGGTGGGGCGGCGAGCGTCTGACGGCGGTCGACTGGACCACGGCCGCCGGTCCGCCGCTGCGCGTCAGTCTGGTGCAGGGCAACATCCCACAGGACCAGAAATGGGAGGAAGACCAGCAGCTGGCGACGCTGGAGCGCTACCTCATGTTGACGCGTGCCGAATGGTACGGCCCGGACGGCGGGCGGGATCTGGTCGTCTGGCCGGAGACGGCGATACCGGCGTTCCTGCATCAGGTGGAGAACGACTTCCTGATCCGGTTGCGCGAGGAGGCGCGCCGCGCCCACAGCGAGGTGCTGACCGGTATTCCGGTGCTGGACCGCGAGGCCTGGAAGTACTACAACGCCGTGATCAGTGTGGGCGATGAAGAAGACGCCTACTACAAGCACCACCTGGTACCGTTCGGCGAATATCTGCCGCTGCGTGCGCTGTTCGGCTCACTGTTGCAGGTGATGCCGCTGCCGGTGGCGGATTTCAGTGCCGGCGGCCTGGATCAGCCGCCGATCAGGGTAGCGGGCTGGCCGGTGGGCGTGTCCATCTGCTACGAGATCGTGTTCGCGGAGGAGATCGCCACCAAGCTGCCAGAGGCCGCCTTCCTGGTGAACGTCAGCAACGACGCCTGGTTCGGTGACTCGCTCGCCCCGCATCAGCATCTGGAGATGGCGCGCATGCGCGCCCTGGAGACCGGCCGCTTTCTGTTGCGCGCGACCAATACCGGCATCACCGCCATCATCGGCCCCGACGGCGCCATCCGCGAACGTGGCCCGCAGTTCGAGACTGCCGTGGTGCGCGGCGAGATCGAACCGCGCAGCGGCGCGACCCCGTATGTGCGCTGGGGCAACTGGCCGATCGTGATCGGTGCGGTACTGGTGTGGGCGGTATTTGTCCGGCATCGTCATAGAACGAATTAACCACAAAGGACACGAAGGACACAAAGGGATTTCTGTACTACACGTTCATGTTGTTCATGTGGTGCGGCTTGCCGCAGCGTAATCCGGCATGGTGAGGTGCGCATCGTCGGGTTATGGTGCTATCACCTAACCCGGCCTGCGATTTGCTTTGTATCCTTCGTGTCCTTTGTGGTTAAAGACGTGTAACACTCGAAGTACGATGCTCAGCTACCGTCATATCTATCATGCCGGCAACTTCGCCGATGTCTTCAAGCACGTGGTGCTGGTGGAACTGCTGCGTACGCTGCGGCGCAAGGTGACGCCGTTCTGTGTGCTGGATACGCACGCAGGGCTCGGCCGCTATGATCTGAAGTCGGCGGAGGCGCAGAAGAACCGTGAGTTTGCCGATGGTCTGTTGCGGGTGATGGCGTGTCCGGATCCACCGGACACGGTGGCGCAGTACCTGGCACTGGTGCGCGCGGAGAACGATGGTGCCGAGGTGCCGTCGCGCTACCCCGGTTCACCACGGCTGATCCGCGCCCTGCTGCGGTCGGGTGACCGGCTGCTGCTGAGCGAACTGCAGCCGGCCGATCACGCCCGGCTGAGGGCGCTGTTCGCTGGCGATGCCCAGGTGGCCGTGCATCTCCAGGATGCCTATCAGGGGCTGAAGGCCTTGCTCCCGCCGCCGGAGCGCCGCGGGCTGGTGCTGATCGACCCGCCCTATGAGCGCAAGGACGAGTACGCGCGCGTGGTCGCGGCGCTGACCATGGCCCATGCGCGCTGGCCGACCGGCATCTACGCCATCTGGTATCCCATTCTGTCGCGCTCGCTGACCGGGCGCTTCCATACGGCCGTCGTGGCGACCGGCATCCGCAGGATCCTGTGCGCCGAACTGCGGATCGCGCCGGATACCGCACGCGGCGACTTTGTCGGCAGCGGCCTGCTCATCATCAACCCACCCTGGCCGTTACAGGATCATCTGGTGCCGCCGCTGGACTGGCTGAGGCGCTGCCTGGAGCATGATCGGCAGGGCGGGCAGCGGCTCGACTGGCTGGTCCCCGAATAGCTCCTGCACACAACCGGACGCCATGCCCGATGGAGCACCGATGATTCTCACTCACATTGGCGCACTACCGGGGTGCTCCGGGGCACTCCGGAATAATCCCTCCCACCATACCGTCAAGAACTATAATGAATCCTGAAAGTTGCCGCAGTGGGGTTCGCGGATGACGCCCGGCAGCCTGAAAAAGCTCGTGCGGAAATATCCAAGGATGTTCCTGTGGGCGGTCCTGTTGGCGGCTGTCAGCGTGCAGGCCTTCGCGGTTGCCCAGCATACGGTCGTGCTGGGTATGTCCGTCGGCGAGATCCGGCCTTATATGTTCGTCATCCCATCGCTGGTGGGCGGCCTATTCGGTTTCATGATCGCGGTGATCCGGGCATTGTCGTTGGAGGAACAGACCCACACGGCCGAGATCACCGCGCGCGAACAGCTGCTGGAGGCGGAAATCGAGGCGCGCCGGCGTGTCACCGCGCGCGAACAACGGCTGACCTTCGCGCTGGACGGGGCGAGCGACGGTCTGTGGGATTGGAACATCCGCACGGGCGAGGTCTATTACAGCCCGCGGTGGATCGAGATGCTGTGCTATCAGCGGGAAGACGTCGTCGGCACCTATAACTTCTGGGCCCAGCGGGTGCATCCTGACGACCGCCCCGCGGTACTCGCGGCCCTGCAGGACCACGTCATGGGTGAGTCCGACGCCTTCATGCAGGAATTCCGCTTCCGCAGCGGCGCTGGCGCCTGGCTCTGGATGCTGGTGCGCGCCAAGGTCGTCGAGCGTGATCACGACGGCCATGCGCTGCGCATGGTCGGCACCCAGACCGACGTGACGGACCGGCGCACTGCCGAGTTCGCGCTCATGGCCGAGAAGGAGCGTGCCCAGATCACCCTCGCGTCCATCAACGACGCCGTGATCACGACCACGGCCGGCGGCCGGATCGATTTCATGAATGTGGCCGCCTGCAGGCTCACGGGCTGGCCGCAGCAGCTCGCCGTGGGCGAGCTGTTCGCGACCGTATGCGTACTGTCCGAGGAGGAGGGTGGCACCTCAGACCCCGACGCGGTGCAGCATTGTCTGCAGCGGCAACAGTCCGTAAAACTGCCGGAACCACGGTTGCTGCAGGGGCGTGACGGGTCCACCTGTATGGTAGAGGTGTCGGTGGCACCGATCCGCGGGGCGGGCGGCGAGATCATGGGTGCCGTCGCCATCCTGCACGACGTCAGCGAGACCCATGCGATGGCGCGGCAGATCGGCTGGCAGGCCACCCACGATGCCCTGACGGGCCTGGTCAACCGCAAGGAATTCGAACGCGAACTGCAGGAAGTCATCGGCCACGCCGCCGATCCGGAGCACTGCAGTGCGCTGCTGTATCTCGATCTCGATCAGTTCAAGATCGTCAACGACACCTGTGGCCATAGCGCCGGCGACGAGTTGCTGCGGCTGCTCAGCCGGATGCTGCTGACGTGCATCCGTCAATCCGACACCCTGGCACGCCTCGGCGGAGACGAGTTCGGGGTGATCCTGCGCGGCTGCAACGTCGATCAGGCCCGGGAGATCGCCGACAAACTCGTCCAGACCCTCGGGGCGTTCCGCTTTGCCTGGCAGGAACGCTTCTTCGATGTCGGCGTGAGCATCGGCATCGTGATCATCGACGAACAGACCGCTTCGGTGGGTGGCGCGATGAGTGCGGCGGACATCGCCTGTTACGCCGCCAAGGACCTGGGCCGCAACCGCAGCCATCTGTATCAGCCCGACGACGCCGAACTGGCACGGCGGCACGGTGAGATGCAGTGGGTATCGCGCCTCCGTCACGCCTTGGAGGATAATCGCTTCGTACTGTACATCCAGCCGATCGAGGCGATCCGTGGTGGTGGCGGTACGATGTACGAAATCCTGGTGCGCATGCGCGACGAGGAAGGTGATCTGGTGCTGCCCGGCAGCTTCATTTCGGCGGCAGAGCGCTACGGCCTGATGCCGGACATCGACCGCTGGGTGATCGAGCACGCCTTCATGGCGATGCGCGACATGCCGTCCAGGCTGCCGGCGATAGCGATCAACCTGTCGGGTCTGTCCCTCACGCGCGCAGGCATGCCCGAGTTCATCATCGAGTGTCAGGAGCGCTACGGGGTCGACCCGGCCCGCGTCTGCCTGGAGGTGACCGAGACGGCGGCGATTGCCAATCTCTCGCATGCGATCGCGTTTCTGGCCGGTCTGCAGGCGCGCGGTTTCAAATTCGCGCTGGATGATTTCGGCAGCGGCCTGTCGTCCTTCGGCTACCTCAAGAATCTGCCGGTCGATTTCCTGAAGATCGACGGCGGCTTCGTCCGTGACATGTGTACCGATCCCATCGATCGCGCCATGGTGCACGCCATCAACGAGATCGGCCACACCATGGGCATCCGCACCATTGCTGAGTACGTCGAGGACGGTCGGACGCTGGCCGCCCTCCGTGATATCGGCGTGGACTACGCGCAGGGCCATCACCTCGCCAGCCCGGTACCCCTGGACGCGACGCAAGCGGCCATCAGTCGTCCCGTGAGACCCGTTGGCATTGCCTGATTCGATAGTGGGATGGAGAGGGGGATGCCCTGCCGTACCGGGTCCGTGCAGCTACCAGCGGGCGGCGGCCGTCGTATTTCAAAGGCGCGCCCGCGGCCGCTTGAATTTCGTCCCGCCGCAGCTTGGGCAGGCGGGGATGGTCGACGTCGCGTAGAAGTGCATGGGTGCTCCGCAGTCCATGCATTCCAGCACGCCGGCGCTGGTGATCTCGCCGGTTCGGTAGATGCTGTTCGCCTCTATGGCGCGCTCGAAGGCGGCCAGTTCCAGCCGGGTCCTGTCGGCGACACTGAACAGCGCGTCCAGCAGACGTTCTTCGACCTGGCCGAGGTCGAATTTCAACCATGCGGCGAATTCGCGCCCACCGTCCGCAAGGTACTGGGTGGTCTCCTCCAGGTCGCGTCTGATCCAGCCGCCGATCTTCTCGGCCTCTTCACGGGTGACCTCGCCCAGCTCGACCGCCCTGTCGGCGGCGTGGCGGATGCCCTCCTCGAGGGTGGGGATGCCTTTGTCCTCGGCATCCTCCATGCGCTCGCGGATCCATTCCATCATGTGGTTGTAGGCGACCGCCAGATGTTCAGCGGCACGTTCGGCAGGGGAGGGGCGCTGCTCGGTCATGGGTTCACCACCTGGCAATGAATAGGGCAATCGCGCCTGCGGGGCGCGCTCTGGTGTGGCTACAGTTTGAGCCAATCTGTGGGTAAGGGGAAGCCGCGCACGGCCCCGCGGCGATTGTAGCCCGCGCGCCGGCTACTGTATGCTTCCACCTTTGCGGTCAGCCACTTGAAGTGAAGACGATGGAAGAGTTCTACCAGTCCGACGCGGTCGAGCGCGAGGCCCAGGCCTACTGGGAGCAGCACCAGACCTTCCGTGCCGTCGAAGACCCCGACCGCGAGAAATTCTACTGCCTGTCCATGTTTCCCTACCCGAGCGGGCGGTTGCACATGGGCCATGTGCGCAACTACACCATCGGCGACGTGATCGCGCGTTTCCAGCGTATGCAGGGGCGCAACGTGCTGCAGCCCATGGGCTGGGACGCCTTCGGCCTGCCGGCCGAGAACGCGGCGATCAAGAACAAGGTTCCACCGGCCAAGTGGACCTACGAGAACATCCGCTACATGCGGGCGCAGCTGCAGCGCTTGGGGTTCGGCTACGACTGGCAGCGCGAACTGGCGACCTGCCGCCCGGAGTACTATCGCTGGGAGCAGTGGCTGTTCACCCGCTTGATGGAGAAGGGCCTGGTCTACAAGAAGACCGCCGCCGTGAACTGGTGCCCGCACGACCTCACCGTGCTCGCCAACGAACAGGTGGTCGACGGCTGCTGCTGGCGCTGCGACACCCCGGTGGAGCGCAAGGAGATCCCACAGTGGTTCATGAAGATCACCCAGTACGCGGATGAGTTGCTGGCCGAGATCGACGGACTCGAGGGCTGGCCGGATGCCGTGCGCACCATGCAGCGTAACTGGATCGGTCGCTCTGAGGGCCTGGAGCTGGAGTTCGGCGTCGAGGACCGTGAGGACCGCCTGACGGTGTTCACCACCCGCCCGGACACGCTCATGGGCGTCACCTATCTGGCCGTGGCCGCCGAACACCCCTTGGCGGTCGAGGCAGCGGCGCACAATCCGACGCTCGCCGCCTTCCTGGAGGAGTGCCGCCACGCCGCCGTCAACGAGGCGGCCCTCGAGACCATGGAAAAACGTGGCATGGCCATCGGTATCGATGCCCTGCACCCCATCACCGGTGCGCCGGTACCGATCTGGGTGGCCAACTTCGTGCTGATGAGCTACGGCACCGGCGCGGTCATGGCCGTGCCGGCGCACGATCAGCGTGACTTCGAGTTCGCGCGCAAGTACGGTCTGGACATCCGCCAGGTGATCCATCCGGCCGACGGTACCGAGGTCGGCGTCGCCGCGGCCGCCTATACCGAGAAGGGCGTGCTGAAGAACTCGGCGCTGTTCGACGGTCTGAACTTCCCGGAGGCCTTCGACGCCATCGCCCGGCACGTCGAGGCGCTCGGCCGCGGCCGGCGGCGGGTGAACTACCGCCTGCGCGACTGGGGTGTGTCGCGCCAGCGCTATTGGGGCGCCCCGATCCCGGTGATCAACTGCCCCGACTGCGGTGCCGTGCCGGTACCGGAAGATCGCCTGCCGGTGCTGCTGCCCGAGGGCATCGCGTTGGATGGCATCGGTTCGCCATTGAAGAAGATGCCCGCCTGGTACCAGACCCAATGCCCGAAGTGCAATGGTCCCGCCGAACGCGAGACCGACACCTTCGACACCTTCATGGAGTCGTCGTGGTATTACGCGCGCTTCGCCAGTCGCGACAACGGCACGGCCATGCTCGACGAGCGCGCCGACTACTGGCTGCCGGTGGATCAGTACATCGGCGGTATCGAGCACGCCATCCTGCATCTGCTGTATGCGCGCTTCTATCACAAGCTGATGCGCGACGTCGGGCTGGTGCGCTCCGACGAGCCGTTCACGCGACTGCTCACCCAGGGCATGGTGGTCGCCGAAACCTATTTCCGCCAGGGCAACGACGGTAAGCGGCAGTATTTTGGTCCGACCGAGGTGGACGTCGAGCGCGACGCCAAGGGCAAGGTCACGGGCGCGACGCTGCAGGCCGACGGTCGGCCGGTGACGGTGGGTGGCATCGAGAAGATGTCCAAGTCCAAGAACAACGGCATCGACCCGCAGACGCTGATCGACCAGTATGGTGCCGATACCGTGCGTCTGTTCACCATGTTCGCTGCGCCACCGGACCTGTCGCTGGAATGGTCCGACGCCGGTGTCGAGGGTGCGTTCCGCTTTCTCAAGCGCCTGTGGAAACTGGTCGCCGGGCATGTCGCTGCCGGCCGCCCCGGGGATCTGGAACCTGGCATGCTGGATGACGCGCAGCGCGCACTGCGTCACCGCGTGCACGAGACCATCGCCAAGGTCAGCGACGACATGGGCCGCCGCCACACCTTCAACACCGCCATCGCCGCGGTGATGGAACTGCTCAACACGGTGACCCGCTTCGCGGACGCCAGCCCCCAGGGCCGCGCCGTGATGCAGGAGGCACTGGAAGCGGTGACGCTGCTGCTCACGCCGATCGTGCCGCACATCTGTCACGCCCTGTGGCATGAACTCGGCCACAGTGGCACTGTCGCCGAGGCCGGCTGGCCCGCGGTCGACGCCGGGGCCCTGGTACAGGACGAGATCGAGCTGGTGGTGCAGGTCAACGGCAAGGTGCGCGGCCATGTGCGGGTGCCCGCCACGGCCGACCAGGCCGCCGTCGAGGCGATCGCCACGGCCGACGAGAACGTCCAGCGCCACATCGAGGGCAGGCCAATCCGCAAGCTCATCGTGGTGCCGAAGCGGCTCGTGAATATCGTGGTTTGAATGGGTTTGTGTTTTGCACCGCCAAGACGCCAAGAACGCCAAGGCAAAGGCGATTTGAACCGCCAAGGCGCCAAGACGCCAAGAAAATCTGATTAGTGTTTTGGTGGATCAGAGAGAGTGCAGCGGGTCATTCCAGCCATCACTCGCTGTAGAGCCGCTGCAAACACCCCAATCATTCTTGGCGTTCTTGGCGTCTTGGCGGTTCATAACACCTGTCTTTCTTGATGTCTTGGCGGTTTTATGAATTCCGGAGTGGATCGATGCAAATGTACTCGCGTTACCTGATGGCCGGTCTGCTGGCAGCACTGGTGCTGGCCGTGAGTGCCTGCGGTTTTCATCTGCGCGGTGCTGTGCAGCTGCCACCACAGTTGAGCAAGGTCTATCTCCAGGGCGGTGATCCGTACGATCCGCTGGTACGCGACTGGACCCGGGCACTTGCCACGGCAGGTTCGACCGTCGTCACGGAGGCGCAGGATGCGACGGCGATCCTGCAGATCATCGCCAACCGGGGCGAACGTCGTGTGCTGTCGGTGCGCGCGACCGGCAAGGCACAGGAATATGAGCTCTACCAGATCCTCGAATTCCGCGTGCGCGACCCCGCCGGGCGCGAATTACTCGCCGCCCAGCACCTCGAACTGACCCGCGATTACCTCTTCGACCCGACCGATGTGCTCGGCAAGGCCAATGAAGAGGAGACCCTGCGTCGCGACATGCGCCGCGACCTGGTGCGACTGGCCATGCTGCGCCTGGAATCGCTGGCGCGCTGATAGCCGTTGCCCGGCTCAAGACGGGAGCCGCCGGGACGCCAGGGATTGTGAACCGCCAAGACATCAAGAAAGACAGGTGTTATGAACCGCCAAGGCGCCAAGAAAAGGCGATTTAAACCGCCAAGGCGCCAAGACGCCAAGAAAACCTGATTAGTGTTTTGGTGGATCAGAGAGAGTGCAGTGGGTCATTCCAGCCATCGCTCGCTGTAGAGCCGCTGCAAACACCTCAATCATTCTTGGCGTCTTGGCGCCTTGGCGGTTCACACACCCTTGGCGTCCTTGGTGTCTTGGCGGTTCAAATCGTCTTTGTCCTGGTGAACTTGGTATCTTGGTGGTGGCCGAACAATCCCCATGCAACTGAAACCCGAACAGCTCGCGCAGCATCTCCAACAGCATCTCGCGCCGATCTATCTGATCCACGGCGACGAGCTGCTGCTCGTGCAGGAGGCGGTCGACGTCATCCGGGCCGCGGCGCGGGCACGTGACTACGCCGACCGCGAGGTCTTGACGGTTGAACGGGACTTCGACTGGAATCGCCTGACCGAGGCCTCCAACAATCTGTCACTGTTCGCCGAGCGGCGCATCCTCGAGGTCCGTCTGCCCACCGGCAAGCCGGGCGATGCCGGTGGCAAGGCCCTGCGTGCGTACGCGGCGCGGCCGGCGGAGGACACCCTGCTGCTGATCATCAGCGGCAAACTCGATGCCCAGCAGCGCAAGTCCAAGTGGGTAACCGACCTGGAGGCCGCCGGCGTCGGTGTCCCGGTCTGGCCGGTGGATGCGCGCGCCCTGCCCGCATGGATCCGCGCGCGGATGCGGGCTGCTGGTCTGCAACCGACCCCCGCGGCAGTAGACCTGCTCGCCGAACGCATCGAGGGCAATCTGCTCGCCTGCGCCCAGGAGATCGACAAGCTCGCCCTGCTGGTCGGGGAGGGGCCGGTGGACGCGGCGGCGGTGACCGCGGCGGTGGCCGATTCGGCGCGCTTCGACGTCTTCGGGCTGGTCGACAGCGCCCTCGCCGGCGAGCCCGGTCGCAGCCTGCGCATGCTGGTCGGTCTGCGCGGCGAGGGCGTCGAGCCGGTGCTGGTGGTGTGGGCGCTGGCCCGCGAGTTGCGCAGCCTGGCGGCCATGGCGTGGGAGACGGCGCACGGCGAGTCCCCGGGCCAGGTCATGGCCCGCCACCGCGTCTGGAAGGCGCGCCAGGGGCCCATCGGCAAGGCCCTGACCCGCCATCGGCTGGACACCTGGCTGGACCTGCTGCGCCGCTGCGCCCACCTCGACCAGATGGTCAAAGGCCAGGCGCCGGGCAACGTCTGGGACGAACTGGTACAATTGTGCCTGCTTCTCGCCGGACGGCCCCTGCCTCTGGCGGGTGAGGAGTTAGGAGTTAGGAGTTAGGAGTGAAAGGCAATACGCTTGCTTGTCACGGAATCTACGGAGCGACAAAGATTTTACTCCTCACACCTCACGCCTCACGCCTCACTTACCGCAACCCAAGATGTCTTTGAGATGAACACAAAAGCTGACGCTATGACCTTCGATGTCGCCGCCTACATGCAGGACATCGGCCAGCGCGCACGTGCCGCGGCACGGGCGCTGAGCCGCGCCGAGGCGGGACCGAAGAACACCGCGCTGCTGGCGATGGCGGCCGCTCTGGAGGCGGGGCAGGCGCAGCTGATTGCGGAGAATCGCAAGGATCTCGACGCCGGCCGCGCGCGCGGCCTGGACGCGGCCATGCTGGACCGGTTGGAGCTGAATCCGGCGCGCATCACGGCCATGGCCGACGGCCTGCGCCAGATCGCCGCGCTGCCCGACCCGGTCGGTGGCATCAGCGACATGAATTACCGTCCGAGCGGCATCCAGGTCGGGCGCATGCGCGTGCCGTTGGGCGTCATCGGCATCATCTACGAATCCCGGCCGAACGTGACGGCGGATGCCGCCGGTCTGTGCCTGAAGTCCGGCAACGCCGCGATCCTGCGCGGTGGCTCCGAGGCCATCCATTCCAACCAGGCCATCGCCGCCTGTATCCGCAGCGGACTGACCGAGGCCGGCCTGCCCACCGATGCGGTGCAGGTGATCGAGACCACCGACCGGGCCGCGGTGGGTGAGCTGCTGCGCCTGAAGCAGTATGTCGACGTCATCGTGCCGCGCGGCGGCAAGGGTCTGATCGAGCGTGTCATCGAGGAATCACGCATTCCCGTGATCAAACACCTGCACGGCGTCTGCCACGTCTACATCGACAACGCCGCCGACCTCGACAAGGCGGTGCGCGTCGCGGTCAACGCCAAGACCCAGCGCTTCGGCACCTGCAATACCCTGGAGACACTGCTGGTGCACCAGGACATCGCCGCCCGCGTACTGCCGCTGCTGGCGCCGCAGTATGCGAAATTTGAGGTCGAGCTGCGCGGCTGCGCGCGTACCTGCGCGTTGCTGGCCGACGCCCGGGCCGCGACCGACGCGGACTGGGACACTGAATACCTCGCGCCGATCCTGTCGATCCGGGTGGTGGACGATCTCGATGCGGCCATGGAGCACATCGCCAGGCATGGCTCGCAGCACACCGATGCCATTATCACCGAGGACTTCACCCACGCCCGCCGTTTCCTGCGCGAGGTGGATTCCAGCTCGGTGATGGTCAATGCCTCGACGCGTTTCGCCGACGGCTTCGAGTACGGCCTCGGCGCCGAGATCGGCATCAGCACCGACAAGCTGCACGCCCGCGGCCCGGTCGGCCTGGAAGGCCTGACCACCCTGAAATTCATCGTGCTGGGCGATGGGCATGTTCGTCAGTAGATACAAGAGGCAAGATACGAGATACAAGTACCGACCGGGTACCACTGCGGGTAGTCCGTGCCAAGGGTTTTAACTTGTATCTTGTATCTTGCAACTTGTACCTTCCAAACAAATGATCGGCGTCTTCGGCGGCACCTTCGACCCCATCCACTTCGGACACCTGCGCTGCGCCTGGGAGATTGCGGAACAGCTGGAGCTGCGTGAGCTGCGCATGCTGCCGGCGCGCCTGCCACCGCACCGTGACCCGCCGCTCGCCAGCGCCGACCAGCGCCGCCGGCTGCTGGAGCTGGCGCTTGCAGGGCAGTCGCTGCTGCGCCTGGACACGCGCGAGCTGGAGCGTGACGGGCCATCGTACATGGTCGACACGCTGCGTTCTCTGCGCGCCGAACTGGGCGACGAACCGGTGTGCCTGATCCTCGGCCAGGACGCCTTCAACAGCCTGGACGGCTGGCATCGCTGGGAGGCGATCCCGGGGCTCGCACATCTGGTAGTGGTCACCCGGCCAGGCAGCACGCTGGTGGACCACGGTCCCATACGCGATCTGGTCGAACGCTGTGGTGTGGAATGCGTGGACGCGCTGCGGGCGCGGCCGGCGGGGGCTGTCCTGGCCCGGACGGTCACGCCGCTGGCGATCTCGGCGAGCGGCATCCGCGACCTGCTGGCCGCAGGCCACAGCCCGCGTTACCTGCTGCCGGATGCCGTGCTCGACTGTGTGCAGCGCGAAAGGATGTATCTCAACTTCAATTGACGGCAAGCCGCGGATCGACTGCGGCGAGGGGAAGGCAACGGCGTGACGGAAAAGCTTTCGACGGAACAACTCAAGGCCCTGGTACTGGCGGCGCTCGACGACCTCAAGGCGCAGGATGTGCAGGTGATCGACGTGCGTGACAAGGCCTCGTTCACGGACCTCATGCTCATCGCCAGCGGCACCTCGGACCGGCACGTCAAGGCGCTGGCCGACAACGTGGTGGAGGCCGCCAAGAAGCACGGCGTGCAGCCGCTCGGCGTGGAGGGTGAGACCTCGCGCGAGTGGGTGCTGGTGGATCTGGGTGACATCATCGTGCACGTCATGCATCCACAGACGCGCGCCTTCTACAATCTGGAGAAGCTCTGGTCGGTCAGCGAAGAGCAGACCCTGGCCGGTCGCAAGGGCCAGACGCCCTGACGCCGGGCGCACGGCGTGCACATCCATCTGCTTGCCGTCGGTACCCGTATGCCGGCCTGGGTCGAGGCGGGCTATCAGGAATACGCCAAGCGTCTGCCGCGCGAATGTGCGCTCAGACTGGTGGAGATCGCGCCGGGCAGGCGCGGCCGCAATGCCGACGTGGCGCGCGTCCGGCGCGACGAGGGTGAACGCCTGCTGGCGGCGATCCCGGGCGACTGCCAGGTGATCGCCCTGGAGGTCGGCGGCCAGGCCTGGTCGACGCCGCAACTCGCCGCGCAGCTCGCAGGCTGGATGCGCGGCGGCCGCGATGTCGCCCTGCTGATCGGCGGCCCCGAGGGCCTGGACGACGCCTGCCGCGCCCGCGCCGACCAGCGCTGGTCGCTGTCCACCCTGACCCTGCCGCATCCACTGGTGCGGGTGATCGTCGCCGAGACCCTGTACCGCGCCTGGAGCGTGATGGCCGGGCATCCCTATCATCGGGGATAGCCGTTGTTGGAACCGCCAAGAGACCCTGATTGGAACCGCCAAGGCGCCATGACCGCCAAGAAATTCTGATTGGAACCGCCAAGGCGCCAAGACGCCAAGAGACCTTGGTTGGAACCGCCAAGGCGCCAAGACGCCAAGAGACCTCTGGCTGGAACCGCCAAGGCGCCAAGACGCCAAGAGACCCGGATTGGAATCGCCAAGACGCCAAGAAAAGCTGGCATAGGGTTGTATGTTGGATTGGGAGACGCGGCTGAAGCGTTTAGCTGCGGCTTGTTCGCAGATTCTCGGCAGCCACAACAAGTTTTTCTTGGCGTCTTGGCGCCTTGGCGGTCTTGGCGGTTCAAACCGGTCAATCGCCACAGCGGCACGGCACCATGGCTTCTGGTAGTCTGCGGAAGATGAGTACCTATCGCATCTACCTCGCCTCCAGATCTCCGCGCCGGCGTGAACTCCTGGACCAGATCGGGGTCACCTACCGGGTGCTGGATGTGGCCGTGGATGAGTCGGCCCGGCCGGGAGAAGATGCCGCGGCCCTGGTACAGCGACTGGCGCTGGCCAAGGCGTCCGCCGGCCGGACCGTCCTGACGGCGGATGACGGCCGGCCGGTGCTGGGGGCGGATACGGCTGTCGTGTGCGACGGGAGGGTCCTGGACAAACCCCACGGGCGGGACGCGGGCCTGGCTACGCTGGCGGCGCTGTCCGGTCGCGACCATGAAGTACTGACCGGCGTCGCCCTGGCGAACGGTGCGCACGCGGCGGTACGGCTCAGCCGCAGCCGGGTCCGCTTCCGTGACATCGCGCCGGTCGAGGCCGAGACCTACTGGGCGAGTGGCGAACCGGCGGACAAGGCCGGCGGCTACGCCATCCAGGGCCTGGGCGCGGTGTTCGTCGCTGACCTCGCCGGCAGCTATTCGGGCGTCATGGGCCTGCCGCTGTTCGAGACCGCGCAGCTGCTGGGCGAATTCGGTATCGAGGTGCTGGGGGGTGAGGCGTGAGGCGTGAGGAGTAAGATGTGAGGAGTAAAATTCTGGAATGGCCACGGAAGCACACGGAACAACACGGAAATGTGGTCACTGAACATATCTTGTTCCGTGTCTTTCCGTGTGCTTCCGTGGCCAACAGGGGTTTTGTCTTTCACGCCTCACCACACAACCCATGAGCGAAGAGATTCTCGTCAACGTCACCCCGCAGGAGACGCGCGTCGCCGTGGTCGAGAACGGTGTGCTGCAGGAGGTGCAGATCGAACGCGCGCGGGCGCGCGGGCTGGTCGGCAGCCTCTACAAGGGCGTGGTGAGCCGTGTGCTGCCCGGGATGCAGGCGGCCTTCATCGATATCGGCCTGGAGCGTGCCGCCTTTCTGCATGCCTCCGACATCGTCGCGCGAGAGGTCGAGGGCTTGCGTCCCGAGGGCAAGCGTACCGAGGCCATCTCTCAGCTGCTGCGCGAGGGCCAGGAACTGCTGGTGCAGGTCATCAAGGACCCGCTCGGCACCAAGGGCGCACGCCTGACCACCCACATCACCATCCCTTCGCGCTATCTGGTGTTCATGCCCGAGGTCAGTAACGTCGGTGTCTCGCAGAAGATCGAGGGGGAGGCCGAACGCACCCGACTGCGTGAAATCGTCGCACAGCATGCCAACGGCGAGGCACAGGGCTTCATCGTGCGCACCGCCGCCGAGGGCGTCAGCGCCGAGGCACTGGTCGCCGATATGAATTTCCTGCGTAAGCTCTGGGCGGCGGTGCGCGAGCACGTCCAGACGGCGGCACCCGGCAGCCTCGTCCATGAAGACCTGCCCCTGGCGTTGCGGGTGCTGCGTGATCTGGTCGGTGACGAACTCGACAAGGTCCGCATCGACTCGCGCGAGACCTTCCAGCGGGTGAGCCAGTTCGCCGCCGAGTTCATCCCGGAGGTCGTCGAGCGTCTGGAATACTATCCCGGCGAGCGACCGCTGTTCGATCTCTACGGCGTGGAAGACGAGATCCAGAAGGCGCTGGAGCGTAAGGTACAGCTGAAATCGGGCGGCCACCTGGTCATCGACCAGACCGAGGCGATGACCACTATCGATGTCAACACCGGGGCCTACGTCGGCCATCGCACGCTCGAAGAGACCATCTTCAAGACCAATCTGGAGGCGGCACAGGCGATCGCGCGCCAGCTCCGGCTGCGCAATCTGGGTGGCATCATTATCATCGATTTCATTGACATGTCTGACGCAGAGCACAAGCGTCAGGTGCTGCGCGCGCTGGAGAAGAGCCTCGAACGCGACCATACCAAGAGCCATATCAGCGAGGTATCCAGCCTCGGCCTGGTGCAGATGACCCGCAAGCGTACCCGCGAGAGCCTGGAGCACGTGCTGTGCTCGACCTGCCCGACTTGTGGCGGGCGCGCCTCGCTGAAGACGCCCGAGACGGTGTGCTACGAAATCTTCCGCGAGATCCTGCGCGAGGCGCGTCAGTTCGATGTGCAGCAACTGCTGGTGCTGGCCACGCAGGAGGTCATCGATCTGCTGCTCGACGAGGAGTCCACGGCGCTGGCCGAACTGGAGTCTTTCATCGGTAAGCCGATCAAATTGCAGGTCGAGGCGCTCTACACCCAGGAGCAATTCGACGTGGTGCTGCTGTGAGGCGCGTTGCCGGGCGCCATTGCCGCATGCTCACGGGCACCGCCGGCGCACGGCCGGCACCTGCACGCTAGAGATTCCTCGCCATGCAGCGGCGCCTGCTCATCAGTCTCTGGTACGTCGGTGTCTCCCTGGTGGTGACCGTCGCCTTGCTGTTCAGCATGGGGCGGTTATTGCTGCCTTTGCTCGAATCACACGAAGGCCGGTTGGAGGGTCTGGTCAAGGAGGCCGTCGGCCAGGATACCCGTATCGGCGGTCTCGAACTGAGCTGGCGTGGCTTCGGACCGGAGGTGCGCATCACCGATTTCGCCCTGTACGACGCGCCCTCCGGCCGCGACCTGCTGACGGCGCGGGAGCTGCGCGTCGGCATCGATCTGTGGGCGTCGCTGCGGGCGTGGCAGCCGGTGCCGTCACGCCTGGTCCTGGTCGGCAGCGACGTCAGTCTGTACCGCGACACCGAAGGCCACTTTCGCATCGAGGGCGTGCAGTTCAAGGTGCCGCACGCCAATCCCTGGCTGCTGGTGCTGTCCCAACCGCGGGTCGAACTGCGCGATATCCAGGTGCACTGGCGTGACGATACCGGGGCGCTGCCGTCGTTGCGCCTCCAGGACGCCAATCTGCAACTGCTCAATCGTGGCCGCCGCCACCAGCTGCAGGTGCGCGTGCGGCTGCCGGCGGAGTATGGCGAGGAACTGCAACTCGCCGCCGACCTGCGCGGCGACGTCGGTACGCCGCAGGACTGGGCCGGAAAGCTGTTCATCGACGTCGATGGTGTGGATATCGCGCGCTGGCTGGGCCGGCGCGCGCCCGGCGGCCTGCAGCTACGCGGCCGGGCGCACACTCACCTGTGGGCTGAACTGGTCGGTAGTCGCCTGCGGCACATGCGCGGCGATATGGATATACAGGGTCTCGCCGCCGCCACCAGGGACCGCCAGTTGCTCGATGCCGAGCGCCTGACCGGGCAGTGGGAGTGGCGCCGTGCCGTGGACGGTTGGACGCTCGATCTGGGTCAGGTCGAGCTGGTCCAAGGTGGCGAGGCCTGGCCCGAGACGGGCCTGACCCTGGCGGTGCGCGATCAGGAGAATGGAAACCATGCCGTGCAGCTCGGCGTGAGCTATCTGCGCCTGGAGCTGGTCGCGCCCTGGTTGAGCCACCTGTTGGAGGCCGCACCGGAACGTAAGGCGCTGTTGGAGGCGCTGCAGCCCCGCGGCGAGGTCGAGGGATTGCAGCTCGCCTTCCGGGCACTCGACGGGCGGTTCGTGGATGTCGTCTATCAGATGCGTTTCGACGGCGTAGAGACAACGGCCGTCAACCAATTGCCGGGCGGCACTGCACTCAGCGGCCGCATTGCGGGCAGCCACGACCATGGCACCGTGGACCTGGACAGCCGTGGTGCGCAGCTGACGTTTCCCGGTCTGTTCCGTGACCCCTTGCAGCTCGACCGGCTGCAGGGTCGTGTCCTGTGGCGGCGCAGTGCCGACCGGCTGCGTATCGAGACGCAGTCCCTGGCCGCGGAGAATGCCGACATCGCCACCGAATCACGGCTGCGGCTGGACCTCCCGCTGGACGGTTCGCGACCCTTTCTGGACCTCTACAGTCAGTTTCGCCGCGGGCAGGTCGGGCAGACCGGCAGCTACCTGCCGGCCGGTATCATGCCCCCGCGCACCGTCGCCTGGCTGGACCGGGCGCTGGTGAGCGGCGAGATCCGCAGTGGCGCCATGCTGTTTCACGGTCACCCGGGTGAATTTCCGTTCGACCAGGCATCCGGTCGCATGGAGGTTCGCGCGACAGTCACCGATGCGATCCTGGACTACGGGGAAGGTTGGCACCGCATCGAAGGGCTGGAGGCGGAGCTCGCCTTCGTCAACCGCGGCATGCATATCCGCGGCGTCGCCGGCAAGATCCTGGGTGCGGATCTGGAGGCGGTCGATGTGCGCATCGACGACCTCGCGCACGCACGCCTGGAGGTCGACGGCCGCGCCCACGGCCCGCTGGCGGACATGCTGCGCTTCGTCCGCGAAAGCCCGCTGAGCGGCGGGCCCGGCGATGCCCTGGGCGCGGTACAGGCACAGGGTCCGGCCGAGCTGCGGCTCGGCCTGGTCATCCCGCTGGCCGAACACCGGCCGGCCACGGTCGTGGGGGAGGTGCGCCTGGCCGCCAATCGACTCGCGCTGCCCGCCTGGGAGCTGGCCTTCGACCAGTTGCAGGGCGACCTGAGGTTCACCGAGCGCAGCGTGACGGCGGACGGTCTCAAGGCGCGTTTGAACGGGGTACCGGTCACGCTGACTGTCGACGACGCGCGGCGCGACGGTCATCCCGCGACCCGCGTCGCGGTGCGCGGCGCGCTGCCGCTGCTGCAGTGGCTCAAGGCGGACACCACTGACGGTCTGGGGGCGCGGATCAGCGGCAGCAGCGACTGGACGGCGTCGGTCGACCTGCCGCGGGAGGCGCCGCGCGCCACGCCGGTGACGCTGGAGTTGGTATCTGATCTGCGCGGGATCAGCGTGGATCTACCCGCGCCCTTCGGCAAGACGGCGGCAGAGGTCTATCCCTTACGACTGCGCACCACCGTCGCGCTCGCGGATGGCCTCCGGTCGCTGTACCTGCAATACGGCGAGCACAGCGCCGCCGCCGAACTACAGCGTCAGAGCGGCGCGTGGCGGCTGCTGCGCGGTGAACTGTACCTCGGCAGCCCCGCTGCGCGGCTACCGGACGGGAACGGGCTGCGCGTGCGCGGCAGCCTGCCGCGGTTTGTCTGGGACGACTGGCGACCGCTGCTCGCCCCCGCCGGTCCCGACACTGCGGCGGCAGCGTCGGCGGCGGTGTCATGGGGCGCGCTGACCGCGCTCGCGGTGGACGTCGGTGAGCTGACCGCCTTGCAGCGCCGCTTTCGCCAGGTACGCGTCGATGCGCGCCATGACCGTGACGGCTGGCGCGTGCAACTGGCCGGCCCCGACGCCGCAGGCATCGTCCTGCTGCCGCAGTCGCCGGCGCGGCCCGTAAGCCTGCGCCTCGACCATCTGCGCCTGCCACCGGTGGCAGGCGAGCCGGAGGTCGAAGCGCGGCTTTCACCGGCGCATCTGCCGGCGCTGGATGCCGAGATCGGCCGCTTCCGGCTTGGCGATCTCGACCTCGGCCGTGTTACCCTCCGCAGCCACCCGCTGGCCGACGGTCTCGCCGTCGACCAGCTGGGGGTGGCAGCCGACTGGATGCGCCTGGACGCCAGCGGCGCGTGGACCCGCCGGGCGGGCGGGGATGCCTCGCGCTTCCGCATCGATCTGCAGGCGGATGAACTGGGGCCGTTGCTGTCGGCCTTCGGCTATGCCGGCACCATCGTCGGCGGCGAGACCCGCGGCGAGATCGACGCCAACTGGCCTGGTAGTCCGACCGACTTCGCATTGCAGAAGCTGGAGGGATCGCTGGCCCTGCGTATCGGGGCGGGGCGGCTGGTAAATGTCGAGGCCGGTGCGGGACGGGTGTTCGGTCTGTTCAGCCTGCAGGGATTGCGGCGCCGCCTGGCCCTGGATTTCAGCGACGTGTTCGAAAAAGGCTTCAGCTTCGACCGCATCGAGGGGCACTTCACCCTGTTGGATTCGGACGCCTATACCAATGATCTGGAGATCGAGGGGCCGGCGGCACGCATCGAGATCTCCGGCCGCACGGGGCTGGCGCGGCATGATTACGATCAACTGGTGACGGTCATCCCCCAGGTCCAGTCGAGCCTGCCGCTGGCCGGGGCGCTGGCCGGCGGACCGCTGGTCGGCGCGGCCCTGTTGCTGGCCGACAAACTGTTTGGTGAGCAGATGGAAGGGTTGACCCGTTTTGCACGCTATCAGTACACCGTGACGGGTAGCTGGGAGGACCCGCAGCTGCAGCCGGTCGGCGAAACGGTACGGGGTTTGCAGGATAAATCGACGGGGGCAGCGGGGTCGGGAGACGCACCGGCGGGTGGACAGTAATATAGGGCCAGGTGTGGGCTGGCCACCGGCCTGCGGCGGCCCGGCGCGGCGAACCCCGATCCGGGGGCCGCGACATCTTGAAACGGCGTTTGGAGACGACCGCGGCGAGAGCCGCCGGCGAGGCACGAGAATGACGAAAGTGGCATGCATCCAGATGGCCTCCGGGCCAAATGTCGGCGCGAACCTGTTCGAGGCAGAGAAGCTCATCTACCAGGCGAGCCAGCAGGGCGCCCGGCTGGTCGTGCTGCCCGAGAACTTCGCCATCATGGCTCTCAAGGAGGCCGACAAGGTCGCGGCGCGTGAGCGCGACGGCCACGGTCCGATCCAGGAATTCCTGGCCCATACCGCCAAGCGCCTGGGCCTGTGGCTGGTCGGCGGCACCATCCCGCTGGCGGCCGGCGATCCGACCAGGGTGCGCGCGGCCTGTCTGGTCTACGACGACCGTGGCCGGCGGGTGGCACGCTACGACAAGATCCATCTGTTCGACGTGCGGCTGGTCGGCAGCGACGAGCGCTATACCGAGTCCGAGACCATCGAGCCTGGCACCGACCTGACGGTGGTGGAGACACCCTTCGGCCGGCTCGGCCTGGCGATCTGTTACGACCTGCGCTTCCCCGAGTTGTTTCGCGCATTGCTCGACCGGGGCATGGACATGATCGCCGTACCCTCGGCCTTCACCGCCATCACCGGCCGCGCCCACTGGGAGATGCTGGTGCGCACCCGCGCCATCGAAAACCTGTCCTACGTGTTTGCCGCCGCGCAGGGTGGCTACCACGTCAACGGTCGCGAGACCCACGGTGACACCATGATCGTCGATCCCTGGGGGTTGGTGCTCGACCGGTTGCCACGTGGCTCCGGCGTGGTCTGCGCCGCCATCGACCTGGAGCGCGTGAAGAGCACCCGCCGCAACTTCCCGGCCGTCGACCATCGCCGGCTGCATTGCGGGTGATGGTCTTTGCGGCTGGGACGGAGGACATAACCACAAAGGACACGAAGGACACGAAGGGAAATCACTTTATGGGAATCGGTGGATTCCCTCGCTCGTCGTGGGAGAGGGGATGCCAGAAGCTGTATCATCCTCTCCCTGGCACTCCTGAAGGGGCGTATTCAACCTGCACGGATGAACTTCCTTCGTGTCCTTCGTGGTTAAGCAGCATCCCTCCAACCGCCATGGGGTTGAGCCAAGCCACCCCATCGCGTACCTTTGATCGTCCCTGCTGTGACGATGTGACTACCCCATGACGGTCTCCACTCTTGAACTCGCCCGCGAGCGCCTGCTCGTCCCTACCGGCATCGGCGATGCCGATCTCGGCACCGTGCTCGACCGGCTGATGGGGCATGCCATCGACAGCGCCGATCTGTATTTTCAGTCCACCCGCTTCGAGTCCTGGGTGCTGGAGGACGGCATCGTCAAGGAAGGTAACCACAGCATCGAACAGGGCGCCGGCGTGCGTGCCGTCAGGGGCGACAAGACCGGCTTTGCCTATTCCGACGAGATCGTCATGCCCGCGCTCATCGAGGCCTCGCGGCAGGCGCGCGCCATCGCCCGCAGCGGCCGGGAGGCGCAACTGCAGGCGTGGCGACCAAGCGGCGCGCTGGGGCTGTACCGGCCGGTCGATCCGTTGGACAGCCTGAGTGCCGATGCCAAGGTCGATCTGCTCAAGCGGATCGACGCCGAGGCCCGCCGCATCGATGCGCGCGTGCAGCAGGTGATCGTCAGCCTCGCCGGGGTGCACGAGGTCGTGCTGGTGGCGGCCAGTGACGGCACCCTGGCCGGTGACGTACGCCCGCTGGTGCGCCTGAGCGTCTCCGTCATCGTCGAGCACAACGGCCGGCGCGAGCAGGGCAGCAGCGGCGGCGGTGGGCGCGGCGGCTACGACTTGTTCATGAACGGCGAGGCCTTCGAGTATGCGCGCGAGGCCGTGCGCCAGGCGCTGGTGAATCTGGAGGCCGTCGCTGCGCCCGCCGGCAACATGACCGTGGTACTCGGCCCCGGCTGGCCCGGCGTGCTGCTGCACGAGGCCATCGGCCACGGGCTGGAAGGTGATTTCAACCGCAAGGGCACTTCGGCCTTCGCCGGCCGGGTTGGCCAGAAGGTCGCGTCACCGCTGTGCACCGTGGTCGACGACGGCACCCTGCCGGGGCGGCGCGGCTCGCTCAATATCGACGACGAGGGCACGCCCACCGAATGCACCGTGCTGATCGAGAAGGGTGTGCTGAAAGGCTATATGCAGGACAAGATGAATGCCCGCCTGATGGGCATGGCGCCCACCGGCAACGGCCGCCGCGAATCCTACGCCCACCTGCCCATGCCACGCATGACCAATACCTATATGCTCGCCGGCGCATCCGATCCCGAAGAGATCATCCGTTCCGTGGACAAGGGGCTGTACGCCGTGAATTTCGGCGGCGGCCAGGTGGATATCACCTCGGGCAAATTCGTATTCTCCGCGAGCGAGGCCTATCTGATCGAGAAGGGCAAGGTCACGCGCCCGGTGAAAGGCGCGACCCTGGTCGGTAACGGCCCCGACGTGCTCACACGCGTGTCCATGGTCGGCAGCGACCTCAAGCTCGACCAGGGCGTCGGCACCTGCGGCAAGGAAGGCCAGAGCGTCCCCGTCGGCGTCGGCCAGCCGACCCTGCGCGTCGACGGCCTGACCGTAGGTGGCACAAGCGCAGAGTAGTAACGAACAGATTAACCACGAAGGACACAAAGGACACGAAGGAAAACCCAATTGATGTAAAACCGTGAGTTCCCTCTCTCATCCGGGGAGAGGGGGCTCTCCATTCAACATTCTTTGGGGGTTTCTCTTCGTGTCCTTTGTGTCCTTCGTGGTTACGTCGGTTGTTCATCCAGCTCGCGCAGGTAGCGGAACAGGCTGCGTGCGCCGGCCGGCGGTTTGTCCTGCTCGCGCTCCTGCCGCGCCTGGCGGATGAGCTGGCGCAGGTGCTGACGGTCGGCATGCGGATAGTCTTCCAGGGCCGCGCCGAGTGCCGCGTCGCCCTCGTGGATGAGCTTGTCACGCAGCGCTTCGAGATGATGGAAACGCTGCGCTGCGCGGTGGTCGGCCTGCTGCATGGCCTCGAGTCGGGCGCGGATCGGCTCGGCGTCGATGCGGCGCATCAGCTTGCCGATGTATTGTAGCTGCCGGCGCTTGCCGCCGTGCGCCGTGATGCGTCGGGCCAGAGCGATGGCATCGCGCAGCTTCTCGGGCAGTTCGATGCGGTCGAGCCGGGCCTGCGGCAGTCCCACCAGCTCACGCCCGAGCTCCTGCAGCGCCTCGGCGTCGCGCTTGAGCTGCGACCGGCTGGGTCGCTCGTCGGCATCGCTGTCGAAATCGTCCTGCATGGTGTGGCCGCTGGCTGTGGGTGTGGGGTTCATTTTAACCACGAAGGACACGAAGGACACGAAGGAAAATTGCCCGCGTATGCCGAATGGAGAGTCCCCTCTCCCTTCGGGGGCTCCCTTATCCGGGAGGAGGGAGCTCACGGTTTTACATCAATTGGGCTTTCCTTCGTGTCCTTCGTGGTAAAAGTCATGGTGCATCGCAAACGAGGTCGTTGATGGCAAACCAAGCAGTGGAATCCCGCGGTGCGGAGCTGCCGCAGCCGGCGGAACTCGAGGCCCTGGTACGGCTGGTACTGGATGAGGCCAAGGCCGGCGGTGCGAGCGCCGCCGAGGCGGGTATCAGCCTGGAGGCAGGCCTGTCGGTGACGGTGCGTCTCGGCGAGGTCGAAACGCTGGAATACCATCGCGATCGTGGCGTCGGCGTGACGGTGTACGTCGGCCAACGCAAGGGCTCGGCGAGCACCTCGGACTTCGCACCGCAGGCACTGCGTGAGACGGTGCGCGCGGCCTGCGACATCGCCCGCTACACCAGCGAGGACGACTGTGCCGGTCTGGCCGATGCGGCGCTGATGGCGACCGCGATCCCCGACCTCGATCTCTGCCACCCGTGGGACATCGATGCCGCGCGCGGCATCGAGATCGCCCGGCGCTGCGAGACAGCGGCGCGTGACGCCGATGCGCGCATCAGTAACTCCGAGGGTGCAACGCTCTCCAGCCATCGGGGCCTGCGCGTGTACGGCAACAGCCACGGCTTCGTCGCCGGCTATCCGAGCACGCGGCACAGCATCAGCTGTTCGGTCATCGCCGGACGCGACGCGCAGATGCAGCGCGATGATTGGTATACCGTCGCCCGCCGGCACGAGGATCTGGAGGCTGCCGAGCAGGTCGGGCGGCGTGCCGCTGAACGGGCCGTGCGCCGGCTGGGCGCACGCCGCCTGTCCACCCGCCAGGTCCCGGTGCTGTTCGCGGCGGACATCGCCACCGGTCTGTTCCGTGGTTTCGTCGGCGCCATCCGCGGTGGTGCCCTGTACCGCAAGTCCAGCTTTCTGCTCGATCATCTCGGCCAGCAGATCTTTCCCGATTTCGTGCATGTCCATGAACAGCCGCACCTGCGCGGTGCGCTCGGTAGCACCCCCTTCGACGGCGAGGGCGTGGCGACGTGTGCCCGTGACCTGATCGCCGACGGTGTACTGCAAGGCTATGTGCTGGACAGCTATTCGGCCTGCAAGCTCGGTCTGCAGACCACCGGCAATGCCGGTGGCGTGCACAACCTGATGGTGGATTCCGGCACGCTGGATTTCGACGGTCTGTTGCGCGAGATGGGCACTGGCCTGCTGGTCACCGAACTCATGGGGCAGGGCGTGAACATGGTGACCGGCGACTATTCGCGCGGTGCCGCCGGCTTCTGGGTCGAGAACGGCGTGCCCCAGCACCCCGTCGAAGAGATCACCATCGCCGGCAATCTCAAGGACATGTTCAAGAACCTCATCGCCATCGGTACCGATGTCGAACACCGCGGCAACTACCGCACGGGCTCCGTGCTCATCGAGCGCATGACCGTGGCGGGGGACTGAGGCTCCTAGCGTTGATTGATACCAAAGCGCCCCGGCCCCATCAGGGCCAGCGCCACGGCGGTAAACAGGAACATGCCCTGCAGTTCCAGTTGCCAGCCGCCGCTGGGTGCGAGACTCGTCAGTTGGCCGGTATGTGCCAGCAGGAAGGCGAACAGCATGTTGACGGCGATCAGCGCCGCACCGAGGCGGGCATGGAAGCCGATGATGAGCAGGATCGGCCCCAGCAGTTCACCCAGAAACACCCCGTAGGCGAGAACGGCCGGCAGACCCATGCCCACCAGCATACCCTCGATCGGGCCGATGCCGTGTAGCAGTTTGGCGATGCCGTGCAGCAGGATCAGGATACCGAGGGTCAGGCGCAGGATGAGCTTGGCAGTGGCGTCGAGGGTGCTGTTCATGGCAGTGCTCCGGGGCGTGGATGGGCGTATTCAAGCATAGGGCATCCGCGCCGCCCGTGCCCGGGGAACGAAGTGTGGGGATGGGGCTCAGGCCGGGAGGCGGGTGCGGTTCTTGCCTTCGCGCTTGGCCAGATAGCAGGCGCTGTCCGCGGCCTCGACGGCGAGCCAGCCATCGGGTGCGTCGGGATACAGCGCGGCGATGCCGATGCTGACCCCCGCGATGCCGGACGTCCGGGATGGGTGACCGGCCTCCAGAGACTCAATACCCTTGCGGACGTCCTCCGCGATCGTGTGCGCCTCGGCGGTGCCGCAGTGTTTCAGCAGCACGGCGAATTCGTCACCGCCCAAACGGGCGATCTGGTCGCCCTTTCGCAGGCACCCTTCGACGCGCCGACACAGCGCGATCAGCAATTCGTCGCCGGCCGCGTGGCCGAAGCGATCATTGATGGATTTGAAATCATCCAGATCGATGTAGAGCAGGCTGTGCACCGCACGGCTATGGCGCGCGGCGCGCAGCGCCTGACGCAAGGCCTGGTCGAAGCCGTTGCGGTTCAGCACCCGGGTCAGGGGGTCGTGTGAGGCCTGCCAGCTGATGCGGTCGGCCTGGCGCTTTTGCTGGGTGACGTCGCGGAAGATGTAGGCTACATGAGCCAGACGGCCGGAGGCGGTGAAGATCGGCGAGATGGTCTCCTCGATCAGCCGCCGATCGCCCGTGGGACGGACCAGCTGCAGATAGCGCAGCGGCCGTGACAGGGTACCGCTTGCCTGGCTGAGGAGATCCCCCAGGCTGGACTGCGCCCCACTGTCGGGATCCCGCGGCGCATAGACCTGCTCCAGTGATCGTCCCCGGGCCTCCGCCTCGTTCCAACCGGACAACTGCTGCGCCACCGGATTCATGGTCAGGATGTGGCCCACTGCATCGGTCTTGATGACGCCATCGATGATGTTTTTGAGGGTCAGCTCCTCGAGTTCCTTCTCCTCGAACAGGGCCGCCTCGGCGGCGAGGATGTGGCGACGCATGACGAGCATGACCCAGAGGGTCAGACCGAGCACGCTCAGGGTCATGCCGCCGAGCAGCCAGAACGCAGCATGTACATCCGCCTTGGCCCCCTGTACCGCCCCCTGGGTCGCGGCGCGCACCAGGTCGATCAGGTGATCGAACACCGTCAGCAGACCGCTTTCCAAGGGCAGATCGGCCGCGATCAGCTGCTCCACGCCGCTCCGGTCGCCGACGTGAAGCCGCGCGGCAATATCGCGCTGCAGCGGTGCCGTGGTGCGGATGATGTCCAGCACCCGTGCGAACTCCTCGTGCTCCCGTGGTGTCAGCCCCATGGTCCGGAAACGGTCGCGCAGCCGGATGAAGTCGGCGGCCAGCGCGTTGAAATGCAGAAATTCGTCGTCCCGGACCCAGGGGTCATCTTTGAAGTACAGGGCGTGCATGCGCAGTGAGCGCTCGCGGATCACGCGACTCATCTCGTGCAGTACGTCGATCTTGGCGTTGTGGTGCGTGCTGATGGTCTCGACCCGGTCGCGGATGGTCGAGAGGTAGAACAGGCTCACGGCGGCCAGCACCAGGATCAGCAGACTGATGGCGGTGGCGCCGGCGATGAGGGTCCTGGGGGTGCGGGATGTCATGGGACTGCTTGGAATCTGCCTCAGAATGTATCTCGGCCGCTGGTCTGCGGCCTTACAAGACCTGCCCGGGCACACCTCATGTTGTGTGGATGAAGCCCGGCCCTCTGCGCTGCCTCTCAGGTGGCCTCGTGCCTTGCCCGAACGCCGGGCCTGCGTTCGCGAAACCGGCCCCGGTGGCGGGGTCTCGAAGGGCTGGGATTATCGCCCCGATCCCCGCTCCAGGGAAGGCATGCCGGCGGGGGTGGGGCGCGTGCCGCTGGCAAGATAACGGACGAATCCATCCACGGGCAGTGGCGGCGAAAACCAGTAGCCTTGGGCCTCGTCGCAGCCCTCGTGACACAGGGCCGAGAGGGTCCGCTGGTCTTCCACGCCCTCGGCGACGGTGCGCAGATTGAGGCTGCGCGCCAGCTGCACGATGGCGCGGACGATCACGGCATCGTTCGGGTCATCGACCATATCGCGGACGAAAGACTGGTCGATCTTCAGCTTGTCGATGTCGAGGCGCTTGAGATAGGCCAGGCTCGAATAGCCTGTGCCGAAGTCATCGACGGACAGCTTCACGCCCTGGGCCTTCAGTTCCCGCACCTTCGCCAGCACCTTCTCGGTGTCCTGGATCAGGATCGACTCGGTGAGCTCGAGTTCCAGGTTCTCTGGCGGCAGGCCGGACGCCCTCAATGCCTGGGCGACGATCTGCTCCAGTTTACCACGCCGGAACTGTACCGCTGAGAGGTTCACCGCGACCGTCAGCGGCGGCAGCCCCGCGCGTTGCCACGCGGCCGCCTGGCGGCAGGCCTCCTCGATCACCCATTGGCCGATGGGCACGATGAGCCCGCTGTCCTCCGCGATGGGGATGAAGCGGAACGGCGCCACCAGGCCGAATACGGGGTGATTCCAGCGGATCAGCGCCTCGGCGCCGGTCACCGCCATGGTCTCGAGATCGATCTGTGGCTGGAAATGCAGTACGAACTCCCCCTGATCGAGGGCCTTGCGCAGGCTGTTGCGGATCTGCAGGTGCTCCACCGCGTCGAGGTTCATCTTTTCGGTGTGATAGCGATAGGTATTCCGCCCCGCATCCTTGGCGTGGTACATGGCGGTGTCGGCCTTCATCAGCAGGGTGTCGAAGTCACGGCCGTCGTCCGGGTAGACGGCGATGCCCAGTGAGAACGAGGTGGACAGATCGTGCCCGTCGACGTCGAAGGGTTTGGCCAGCTGGTCGAGGATGTGCTCGGCGACGTCGGTGATGACGTCGGTGTTATGCACGTCGGCGACGACCACCAGGAACTCGTCGCCGCCCAGACGGGCGAGGGTGTCCATATGGCGGATGCAGTCGTGCAGACGCGCGGCGATCGTGGTGAGCACGGCATCGCCGACCACGTGTCCGAGCGAGTCGTTGATGGTCTTGAAGTTGTCGAGATCGAGGAACAGCAGCGCCACCTTGTTGCCGGACCGGTCGGCATACGCCATCGCCATCTCCGCGTGATCGCGGGCCAACAGCCGGTTCGGCAGGTGCGTCAGTGCATCGTGGTAGGCGAGGAACTCGATCTGGGCCTCGGCACGGGTGCGCTCGGTAATCTCCTGCTTCATGTCGCGCAGCATGCCCATGTGGCAGGCGAACATGTATTGGATGGTGAACGCGTAGGCGATCAACCGGAGGACGTGCCACAGCCACCACTGCCCGTCCCAGAGACGCGAAAAGGGAAAGATGATCGCCGCCGTGCCCAGCACCATATAGAAGACAGCGAAGGTCAGATCCTCGGCGTCCCGACTACGGGCGTGGCGGTTGGCGAAATAAACGCAGGCGGTGAACGACAGCAGCCCCGCGACGATGTTGATGACCTCCAGCGGGACGGCGAAGCCCCCATAGGTATCGAGGGCGGGCAGCGCCTCGGGGCGCAGCAGGAAGAACAGCCCGACCCCGCCCGCGAGCACGGCCACGAGGCGATGGAAGGCGAGCCGTTGCAGCGCTGGTCCCCAGCCGAGCCAGATCAGTGCGGGGAAGAGCCCCCCGGCGATCGATGCCAGGCTGCGCAGCCAGACAAAAGTGGGGGCGGTCTCGTCCGAAACGGCGTGGAAGCCGTCCAGGATGCCCATGGCCAGGAATCCCAGGGCCACCAGGTAAAGGTGACTATCGAGATCACCCTGCCGGTCCCGACCGAGCAACAGGACGGCGAAGGCGATGGCGGGAATGGCGCCCAGCATCTCGACGGCCGTGTGCAGCGTGGGATTGGGCAGATAGGAGGTACTGCTCAGCGGCGGCAGGACCGAGACGAACAGCAGGGCGCTGAACAGTGCCATCATGGCCAGCAGGACCTGTCTGACGGTCATGGCTGCGCCAGTGCCGACAGGGCAACGGGGGAGACGCCGGTGGGCAGCCCACGGACCGTGGGGGCCCGGGTCATCGCGGGGCTGACGTCCAGCAGGCGGCGAATGGGTGGCGCTGCGGTGAGCAAGGTCCCCCTCCAGCATTTTGATTTTTATCAATACTACACCGGGGCCCGACCGGGTGAAACCCACCGTGTGGTTGGCCCCGGCTGCATAACCCTGTTTGGCGGCGATCTCGCGAACAACCTGAGCGGGCCGGCTGCTGCCAGGGCGGCGGAACGCATACGGCCGACCGCCTGGCCGCGCTGCCCGGTGCGTTGCGCACTGCTGCGGCGCTTGCGTCACGGCGGTTCACATAAAAAAAGGCGCCCCCCCATCCTGGGGGGACGCCCTCGCACCGCCTGCCAGCGGTTACTGCTCTTGCGCGTTAGAAGCGGAGGTGGGCCGCGGTACTCAGGTGCTGCCGCGCCCCGTGCCCATTGTTGCTGCCGCTGTCGATCCTGTCGTCGGTGTGGTGGCGCGTGAGCACCAGCCCCGGCACCGTACTGACCGGATTCTGAGGTGTGATGTGATAGCGAATCGGGCGCGTGGGCGACTTGATGCAGGTCAAATCTCGCCCATGGAGACCGGTGCAATGGCCGAGCAGCCAACATTTGTCAACGAATGGCGTGGTCTGCCGTCGCCGGTCACGGTTGGCGCCAGTCGAGGACCTCGACGTCGAGACGGGTGATGCGGATTCCGCCGCCGGCGTGCCGGTAGTGGGTGGTGCGGCGACTGGTGTAGCGCAGTGGCTGGCCGTTCCAGCGCAGGCTCTCGTGCAGCAGCTGTACGCCGACGGCCGAGCGTCGGTCGGCGGCGATGCGGTACTGCGCCGGCTGCGGTCGCACCCGGTAGCCGTCGGCGACCGCATTGGCCTGCCAGGCGTACAGGAGGAACTCGCTACGGCCGAGGTGCAGCGTCTGTGGGCCCCGATCGGTCGGTACCTGGATCACGGCCCGGAAATCAGCTGCCAGCAGACGCTCCAGTGCCAGTACATCGCCGTGGACGGTCGCCTCCAGGGCGCTGCGGTCGACCGCAGCGAGATGCGCGCTGCTGAGTGGCTCTGCGGCGAAGCTGGGTGCGCAACACCACAGCAGCAGCACGGCGATGAGGCCGCGACAGGTGCACAGGGCTGCCGGGGAGAGGGCGGCCCTGGTGCGGCCGGCCGCAGTACGTATCGGTAGGGATTCTGAGCATGGCATAGGTGGCGACCAGTCTACGCCTGATCCCCGATAGTGCGCAGCTCGTCCAGCGCCAGGAACGTCCCCAACACGATGCCGACCGTCCTACGGGCAGGAGCATGCCAAGCCGGCGGGGCGCGTTGACCCATATCAAGTCAATATTCCACCGCGACTTTATTATTAGAGCTTTCTTATGGATAGGTGGCCACCGCGGGAGGTACTCGTGGGTGAGGGTGGGCCGCCGCATGAGCCGGAGGTAGGGTATATGCGCCGCGCACCGTTCATGGTGGTCGAGACGGGAGTCAACAGCGCCGAGGTCAATAATGCGATGGACCGGGCCTGGCTGGTCGGCCACGCCGCGGGCGAGCGTGCCAGTCTGTTACGCTTCTATCGCAGCCCGGCGAGCACCTGGCTCGGCCTGCACCAGTGGCCGGAGCGCGAGCTGCGGCTGTTGTACTGCCACCGCAAGGGTCTCGAGGTGGTGCGTCGTATCACCGGCGGCGGCACCCTGTACGTGGACGAGCGGCAGCTCGGCTTCAGCCTGATCATCAAATGGAGCGAGCGCCTCGCCGAGCAGGGCGAGACCGCGATCCTGCAGCGCGGCTGCCAGGCGCTGGTGGTCGCGTTGCAGGGGTTCGGCATCGCTGCGGAATTCAAGGCGCCGAACGACATCGAGGTGGGCGGCCGCAAGCTCGCGAGCCTGTTCATCAGCCGCTACCGCGGCTCCATCCTGCTGCAGGGTGTGTTGCTGATGGCCGCCGACAGCGCGCGCATCGTCAGTGCCCTGCGACTACCGACCGAACCGGCGTCCGGCGACGGTCATGCACCGGCGGTCGAGCGCCTGACCGCCCTGGACCGCCTGCTGGCACACCCGCCGGCGCCGGCGCGGCTGCGCAAGGCACTGGCCGAGGCGCTGGCCACGGTCTTCAATCTGGGCGCGCAGCCCTCCACCAAGACGGTCTATGCGACGCTGCGCAACATCACCCGGCCCGACGGCTGGCCGGCCGGGCTCGACCGGCCGCTGCGCATCCCGACGGCGACCACCTACTGGCGTGAGCTTGCGGCCACCCAGGCCGACATGGCCGAGTCCTTCTGGCACACGCCGACCGGTCTGCTGCGCGCCCGCCTGCACTGGGACGCGTTGCGCCAGGCACCGCGTGATCTGGAGGTCGGCGGTCAGGTGCAGGTCTATCCGCTGAACCTGTTCCAGCGCCTGGCAGAGGACCTGGTCGGTGTGTCGCGCATCGAGCTGCCGGGGCGCTTCGCCGCGGTGTGCGACCAGTTGCAGGCACGACTGGTCGGCTTCCGCCGCGCGGACCTGCTGGCGGTGCTCGAGCGTGCCTGGGATCGTGCGGAACAGCAGCGCCGCTTCGGGCTGAGTGTGGATCAGGCCAACCGTCTGACCCTGGTGGGCGCCGCCGACACGACCGCCGCGGCCGCCCTGGTCGCGCGCGCCGATACGCTGTTGTTGCCGTACTGTGCGCGTCCGCCCGGGTGCCGCGAGCGCCCGCTCGAGGACTGCCAGGACTGTTCCGGCTGTGAGGTCGGCAGCGCCTATCGCACCGCGCAGGAGTACGGGCTGAGCGTGCGTGAGGGTACCACCTCGGTGGGGTTCGAGACGCTGTTGGCGCGGCTGCGTGCCGAGGGTTCGACCGGCGTGGTCGGCATGACCTGCCAGACCTTTTTCATCAAGCACAGCGAGGTATTCGAGCGCGCGGGCCTGCCGCTGGTGTTGCTGGATATCGGTGGGACGACCTGCTACGAACTGCAGCAGGAGGCGCTCGGCTACGACGGTCGCTTCCCCTACAAAACGACGCTGGATATCCCCGTGCTGGAGAAGCTGGTGCGCACCAAGGTCGACGCGACGGCGGAAATGGAGGACCGTCCGGCTACAGCAGAAACAGGGTGCCGAGTCCCAGCAGCGTCATGAAGCCGACCACGTCGGTGACGGTGGTGAGCATCACGCCGCCGGCGAGTGCGGGATCGATGCCCATACGGCGTTGTGCCAGCGGGATGGCCACACCGGCCACCGCCCCGGCCAGCAGGTTGATGATCATGGCCGAACCGACGATGACACCGATGCGTACATCATGGAACCACAAGATGGTGACGCCTGCGACTACCATCGCCACTACGGCACCGTTGAGCAGGCCGACGCTGGATTCCTTGACGAACAGGTGACGGGTGTTGGCATCGCTCAAGCGGCCGAGCGCCAACCCGCGGATCACCAGCATCAACGTCTGGCTGCCGGCGATGCCGCCCATGCTCGCCACCACCGGCATCAGCACGGCCAGTGCCACCACCTTCTCGATCGTGCCTTCGAATTGTCCCACCACCGATGACACCACGAAGGCCGTGACCAGGTTGAGGGCCAGCCACAGGGAGCGGCGTCGCATGGTGGAGAACACCGGCGCGAACATGTCGTCCTCCTCGTCCAGACCGGCCATGCTCATCAGGGAGTGGTCGGCCTCGTCGCGGATGACGTCGACAACGTCGTCGATGGTGATGCGGCCGAGCAGCTTGCCGGTGTCGTCGACCACCGGCGCGGAGATCAGGTCGCGGTCCTGGAAGATCTTGGCGACCTCGGCGTCCGGCAGATCGGCGCGGATGCCCTCGACCTCACGGTCCATGACCTCGGCGACGGTCTTGTCCGGATCACTGGTGAGCAGTGTGGTCAGCGGCAGCAGGCCGAGGTACTTGTCGTAGCGGCTCACCACCATCAGGCTGTCGGTGAGATCGGGGATGTTGCCGCGCAGGCGCAGATAGCGCAGCACCACGTCCAGCGACACATCGGCGCGCACCGTCACCGTGTCGATGTTCATCATGCCGCCGGCGGTGTCCTCTGGATAGGACAGCACCGCCTCCAGGCGGTGGCGGTTCTGCAGGTCCATGGCCCGCAGCACTTCGTGGATCACGGCACCGGGCAGGTCGGCGAGCAGGTCGGCCAGGTCGTCGGTGTCCAGGCCTTCGGTCATGGCGACCAGCTCGCCCGGCTCCATCTCCCGGATCAGGCCGCCGCGGACCTCATCGTTGACGTGCAGCAATACCTCGCCACGGTCCTCCGGGTCGACCAGTTCCCAGAGAATGATGCGGGGTTTCAGCGGCAGGGATTCGAGCAGATCGCCGATCTCCGCCGGGTGCAGGTTGTGCATCAGCCGGCGTACCTTGCCGGCCGCACCCGAGGCAAGCGCCTCGGACAGGATCTCCAGGCGGCTCTGAGTACGGTGCTGTTCGGTGTCGGCGTCGGCCATGGGTGTCCTCGAGGGGCGGACATGAGCAATCACGCGCAGTGTAACAGGCGGCTATAGTGCGGTAAAAAAATGCTGCGGGAATCTTGCCTGCGTGGCCGCCCCGACGACGGTGGGGTGCAGCTCAGGTGCTGGCCGCGTTGACGCGCTCGAGGAGCGCCGCGATGTGCGCGGGCTCGTGTTCCTTGAGCAACCTCATGGTCAGCAGACCGAGCTGTTCGGTGTCGCTGCCATTGACGATGTGCTTCACCTCCAACAGTGTCGCCGGCAGCATACTGAAGTCACGCAGCCCCAGTCCGAGCAGGAGGCGGGTATAGCGCGGGTCGCCGGCCATCTCGCCGCACATCGATACCGGGATGCCGGCGCGGCTGCCGGCCTCGATGACCCGGTGGATGAGGCTGAGCACCGCCGGATGCAGCGGGTCGTAGAGATAGTTCACCTCGTCGTCGGTGCGGTCGATGGCCAACGTATACTGGATCAGGTCGTTGGTACCGATGGACAGGAAATCCAGTTTGTGGGCAAAAAAATCGGCGGACAGCGCCGCGGCCGGCACCTCGATCATGCCGCCGATGGGCATGGTGGGGTCATAGGCCAGTCCCTCGACGTCGAGTTCGCGCCGGGTCTCGGCGATCAGTTCCAGCACCTGCAGCACTTCCTGGGCGTTGGACAGCATGGGGACCATCAGGCGCGTCGGTCCCAGCGCCGAGGCGCGCAGGATGGCGCGCAGTTGCGGCCGGAACAGGCTGGGATTGTGCAGACACAGGCGGATGGCGCGCAGCCCCAGCGCGGGGTTGGTACACGGACGGCCGATCGGGTTGCCGCCGTCGACCTCCTTGTCGGCGCCCAGGTCCAGGGTGCGGATGGTCAGTGGCAGGCCATCGAGCTGGCGGATCACTGCCGTGTAGGCGTCCAGCTGCTCGGATTCGTCGGGCGTGTCCACGCGGTTCATGAACAGAAATTCGGTGCGGTACAGGCCCACCCCTTCGGCGCCGGCCGCCAGCACCGCCTGGACGTCCTCGGGCAGTTCGATATTGGCCTGCAACCGGATGGCGACACGGTTGCGGGTGACGGCCGCCGTGCCCTTGAGCTGCTTCAGGGCACGTTGCTGGCGCTGCTCCTCGGCCTGCAGCGCCCGGTACTGGGCCAGCAGGGCCGCATCGGCGCCAGCGATGATGATACCGCGCTGCCCATCGACGATGATGAGTTCGTCGTCTTTCAGGTAGCGACGCACGTGGCGTACGCCGACGACGGTGGGGACACGCAGGCTGCGGGCAATGATGGCGGTATGCGACAGCGGCCCACCGTACTCGGTGACGAAGGCGGCGATGCCCTGATGCTGCATGAGTACGGCGTCGGCGGGTGTGAGATCGTCGGCCAGCAGGATCCGCCCGTTCAGCCGCCCGTCGACGATGTCCTCGTGTTCCGGTCCCTGGTACTCATGGATCAGGATGCGCTGCAGGCGCGAGACTACGTGATCGATATCGTCCTTGCGCGTGCGCAGATAGGCATCGTCCATCTCCTCGAAGACCTGCGCCAGGGCATCGCGCTGCAGTTTGAGCGCCCATTCGGCATTGCACTGCAGTGACTGGATGAGGTGCTCGGGTGCGACGGTGAGGGTCGAATCCTCGAGCATCAGGATGTGTGTGTCGATGAACTCGACGATGTCGGCACGCGTATTGGGCGGGACACGTTCGCGGATGGCGCGCAGTTGGCCGCGGGCGATCTCCAGGGCGCGGCGGAAGCGCGCCACCTCGTCGTCCAGCAGCTCCTTCGGGATGGAATATTCCAACACCTCCAACTCGCCACGCAGCAGCGTGTGGGCCTTGCCGATGACAATGCCGCGCGATACCCCGATACCAGTGAGCTGGACGGCCATGGTGTCTCGCCAATCTCCTGTCGAATGGCCTCGTCAGGCGTGAGGCGTGAGGAGTGAGGGGTGAGGAGAAAAGATCTTAGCCACGGAAGCACACGGAAAAACACGAAATGTCTATTATGGCGGAAAACCTGAGGTATTTTGGAGCCTTGGCTCTTACAGGCTCCTGCTCGGGTTATCGTCCCACTCTATCGGGGCTGCCGGTTTTGACAATAAATTTCTTCCGTGCTTTTCCGTGTGTTTCCGTGGCTAAGATCTTTTCTCCTCACTCCTAACGCCTCACTCCTCGCTCCTAACGCCTAACACCTCACGCCTCACGCCCCCTCACTCCCCCTCCTGGAAGCGATCCAGGATGAGTGCCTCGAGCTGCTGCAGGGCCTCCGCCTCGTCCAGGCCCTCGGTCGATACCGTCAGTGTCGTGCCCTTGGAGGCGGCGAGCATCATCACGCCCATGATGCTCTTGCCATTGACCGTCTGGCCGTTGCGTGCGACCTCGACGGTACTCTCGAACTGTGATGCCAGGGTCACGAACTTGGCTGCCGCGCGCGCGTGCAGGCCGAGCTTGTTGATGATGACAATGTCTTTTTGCTGCATCTCAGAGTCCGGTTGCCGGTTTGCACAGCACGATGCCATCACGGCCACCGCTCAATGCCTTGGCGGTCAATTCGTCCAGGTTCAGACGTGGATAGTTCAACACCCGCACCAGCATAGGCACGTTGATGCCGGCGACGATCTGCACCGGGTAGTGGTCATGCAGGCGGTTGATGATGTTGCTGGGCGTGGAACCGTAGATGTCGGTCAGGATCAGTACGCCGTGGCCGTGGCCGTTGAGTTTTTCCACCAGCTGTTCGGCCTTCTGCAGGGTGGCCTCGGGGTCGCAGTCGAAGGTCACTGGCAGCACCGCGGTCGCCAGCGGGCAGACGCCCAGCATCTGGGTGGCGGTGTTCAGCAGGTCGTCGCCGAGCCGTCCGTGGGTGACGATCAGCAGGCCGACGCTCATGACAGCTCCCGGTGGCGCACCAGTACCGACGGGTGGCGTGCGCGGAAATGCTCACCCAGGCGGCGCGCCAGGTACACGGAGCGGTGCTGACCACCGGTGCAGCCAAGCGCGACGGTGAGATAGCTGCGGTTCTCGCGCTCGAAGTACGGTATCCAGGTGTCGAGAAAATCGTGGATGGAGTCGAACATCGTGTCGACCATGGGTTGTGCATCAAGGTATTCCACCACGTCCGCATCCAGCCCCGTCTGTGGCCGCAGACGGGCGTCCCAATGCGGATTGGGCAGGCAGCGCACGTCGAAGACGAAGTCCGCATCCTCCGGGACGCCGTGTTTGAAGCCGAACGATTTGAACAGCAGCGACAGGGTGCCGGTGGTCTTGCCGGCCACCCGCTCCTGCACCAGGTCACGTAACTGGTGGATATGTGTATGGGTGGTGTCGATGTGCAGTGAGGCGTTGGCCGAGATCGGCTCCAGTAGCGAGCGCTCCTGGCGGATGGCATCGGCCAGCGGGACGTCGGGCCCGCTCAGCGGATGCTTGCGGCGGGTCTCGCTGAAACGCTTGAGCAGCGTCTCGTCATCGGCCTGCAGGTACACGATCTCGCAGTGGATGCCGCGCTCGCGCAGGCGTCGCACGATCTGTGGAAAATGCTGCAGCTCGGTGGACTGGTTGCGTGCATCGATACCGACCGCCGCATTGTCCGGGTTCGGTGATGGGCTATCCAGCAGCTGCTGGGCGAAGGGCTCGAGCAGGCCGATGGGGAGGTTGTCGATGCAGTAATAGCCCAGATCTTCGAGTGTGTGCAGGGCCACGCTCTTGCCAGACCCCGACAGGCCGCTGACGATCACCAGTCTCATAACGCATTCTTTTCGATCTGTTTCTGTTGCCGTTCGATGAACACCTGGCTGGCATCATACCCTTTCATGGCCAGGATGTGGGTACGCGCGGCCGCTTCCACCAGCACCGCCAGGTTGCGGCCGGGTGCGACGGGCAGGGTGACCTCGGGTATCTCCACGCCAAGGGCCTCGCGGGCGCGCCGGTTGCCGCGCAGGCGGTCGATACCGCGGATGTCCTGTTCCGACATCTTCTGCAGATGGATGATGAGGCGCAGATACTTGCTCTGTTTGATGGCGCTGTCACCAAACAACGCGCGGATGTTCAGGATACCGAGGCCGCGCACCTCCAGAAAATCGCGCAGCAGCTCCGGGCAGCTGCCCGCCAGCAGGTCGGGGGCGATACGGGCAAACTCGGGAATGTCGTCGGCGATCAGGCGGTGGCCCCGGCTGACCAGTTCCAGCGCCAGTTCGCTCTTGCCGATGCTCGGGTCGCCGGTGATGAGCACGCCGATACCCATGACTTCCATGAACACCCCGTGCAGCGTGGCGCGCTGGGCGTACAGTCCACCGTGGTAGTACTGGATCTGGGTGATCAATTCCTGACTCGGCACGGGCGAGCGCCAGACCGGGATACCGGCCGCATCGGCGGGTGCGCGCAGGTCGTCGGGCAGCGGCTGATCCTCACACAACACGACGAGGTCCGTGGTGTCGGCGAACAGCTGTTTGATGGTGTCCTTGCGGGAATTGGTGCGCAGGCCATCGAGGTAGTTCAGCTCGGCCTCACCGAGCACCTGGATGTGGTGCGGATGGATGAAGTTGAGGTGACCGACCAGCGATACGCGGGAGCGTTCATCGTCGGGCTGGTAACGAATACCACGCCCATGGCCGCCTTCGCCTGCCGCCCATTCCAGCAGCAGCTTGGACTGCAGGGCATCGAATAGCGTGGTGGTGGTGAGCGGTTCGCTCATGCGAGTTTGCGGTCGGGTTCCCAGTGTTGCAGCAGCTCGTACAGCCGCTGCTCATCGTGTGCCTCCCGCAGCTGCGCACAGAAGGATGCTTCGCTGAACATCTGCGCCAGCTGCGCCAGTAATTGCAGGTGCTCGTCGGTGGATTCCGCCGGCACCAGCAGGCCGAAGACCAGGTCTACGGGCTTGCTGTCGCTGGCATCGAAATCGATACCCGCCTCCAGGCGCATGAAGGCGCCCAGTGGCTCCGCCAGGCCGCTCATGCGGCCGTGGGGGATGGCGACGCCCTGGCCCAGGCCGGTGCTGCCCAGGCGCTCGCGGGCGATGAGGCCGTCAAAGATCTCCTCGGCCGTGACGTTGGGCGCGGACGCGGCCAGCAGCTGGCTGAGTTGTTCCAAAACACGCTTCTTACTCGACAGGTCCCGGCAGAGGACAACCCGTTCCGGGGTGAGGAGGCTGGAGATGTGCATCGTGGGTCTATCCCTCGTCGCCCGACCGGGCAGCATGTCGGGTTCAGACGTCCTGATTCTTGAGTGAGCCTTCGCTGCGATGGTGGTCGGTGAGCTTTTCCTTGTACTTCTTCAGTTGCCGGTCGAGTTTGTCGACCAGGGCGTCGATGGCCGCATACATGTCTTCGTCGATGGTTTCCGCGTACAGCTTGCCCCCCGACACGTGTGCCGTCGCATCGGCCTTCTGGCGCAGCTTCTCGACGCTCAGCACCACATGGACGTCGGTGACATTGTCGAACCGTCGTTCCAGCCGTTCCATCTTCGTGTTGACATAGTCGCGCAGCGCGTCGGTGATGTCGATATGGTGGCCGGAAATGATGATTTGCATGTTGCTACTCCTGGAGTGGGTGTAACCTGGGTCAGCTCAGCCGCTTGCGTTCGTTGGATGGCGGAATCGCCAACGCCTCGCGGTATTTGGCGATGGTGCGGCGCGCTACCTGAATGCCATCCTTGCCGAGCAGGTCGGCGATCTTGCTGTCGCTGAGCGGCTTGGTCGGCAGCTCCTCGGCGACGAGTTTCCGGATCATAGCGCGGATTGCCGTCGCTGAGCATTCGCCACCGTCGGCGGTACTGACATGGCTGGAGAAGAAGTATTTGAATTCGTAGATGCCGCGCGGGGTATGCATGTATTTCTGGGTGGTGACGCGGGAGATGGTCGACTCGTGCATCTCCACTACCTCGGCGACTTCACGCAGCACCAGTGGCCTCATGGCCTCCTCGCCATAATCGAAGAAGCCCCGTTGACGGTCGACGATGCAGCTGGCGACCTTGAGCAGCGTCTCGTTGCGACTCTGCAGGCTCTTCAGGAACCAGCGCGCCTCCTGCAGATGGTTACGCAGATAGTTGTTGTCATCGCTGTTGTCGGCACGTTTCACCAGCCCGGCGTACTGGGCATTGATACGCAGTTTGGGCGCGGCGTCCGGGTTCAGGTCGACACGCCACTTACTGTTGCGTTTGGTGACGAATACGTCCGGTACGATGTACTGGGGTGGCGGGCCGGAGATCTGCGAGCCGGGCCGTGGATTCAAGGTCTGAATCAGGGTGATGCAGTCCTGCAAACCGCCCTCGTCGATCTTCATACGGCGCATGATCTGGGTGTAATCGCGCGCGCCGAGCAGATCCAGGTACTGCGTGACCAGGTTCAGGGTCTCGGCCAGCCAGGGCGTGTCGCCAGGCAGCTGCTTGAGCTGGATCTCCAGGCATTCGTTCAGGTTGCGCGCACCTACGCCGACGGGGTCGAAGTGCTGGATGCGATGTAATACCGCTTCCACCTCGTCCAGTTCGATCTCGGGATTCGCCTTGTTCAGACCCTCCAGGAGTTCCTCGAGCGGGGCGCCGAGATAACCATCGTCGTTGATGGCGTCGATGAGCATCGTGGCGATGGCGCGGTCGGTGAGGCTGAAGGGTGTCAGCTCCATCTGCCACAGGAGGTGATCGTAGAGTGTTCCGCCGCCGGCGTTGTGTGTTTCGAAGAAGTCACGGTTGTCGTCGCCACCCGACGCGCTGTAGCTGGTGGCACCGGAATCGTAGATCGCGTCCCAGTCGCTGTCGACCGCCAGCTCCTCGGGGATCTTCTCGGGTGTGGAGAAATCCGCTTCGGGGTTGGGTTCGACGTGGCTGTCCTCGCGGGCGGCGGCCGCGACGGTCTCTGCCTCGGCGGTCTCCGCCGCGGTGGCGCCATGCGGCTCCTCGGTGTTGTCGGACTCGACCGCCTCCAACATCAGGTTCGAGTCCAGCGCCTGCTGGATCTCGAGCTGCAGCTCCAGCGTCGACAACTGCAGCAGTCGGATCGCCTGCTGCAGTTGCGGGGTCATCGTCAGATGCTGGCCGAGACGGAGTTGGATCGATTGCTTCATAGTTTCCGGCGGATGCCAAATGGCGGTCTCAGCGTCTAACTCTAACCAATAAGCATTATTTGTGCCAGTGCTTCCCGGGGTTTTTTCACAACCGGAAATCCTGACCCAGATAAACCTCGCGCACCTGTTCATTGCCGAGCAGTTCCGCCGGCACCCCGGCGGCGATCACGCGACCGTCGCTGAGGATGTAGGCGCGGCCGCAGATACCGAGCGTTTCGCGTACGTTATGGTCGGTGATCAGCACGCCGATGCCACGGTCGGTAAGATGCCGCACGATGCGCTGGATGTCGATGACGGAGAGCGGGTCGACGCCGGCGAAGGGTTCGTCGAGCAGCATGAAACGCGGTGCCGTGGCCAGCGCGCGGGCGATCTCGACGCGCCGCCGCTCCCCGCCCGACAGACTGATGCCGGGCTGGTCGATCAGATGGTCGATATGCAGTTCGTGCAGCAGTTCCTCGAGCAGGCGCTGACGGTCCTGGCGGGTGAGCCCGGCGCGGGTCTCGAGGATGGCGAGGATGTTGTCGCGTACGCTCAGCTTGCGAAACACCGAGGCTTCCTGGGGTAGATAACCGAGCCCGGCGCGGGCGCGGGCGTGCATGGGCAGGCGCGTGATATCGCGGTCGCCGAGGCGGATGCGGCCACTGTCGCAGCCGACCAGGCCGACGATCATGTAGAAGCAGGTGGTCTTGCCGGCGCCGTTGGGCCCGAGCAGGCCGACGACCTCACCACTGCCGACCTGCACCGACACATCGTTGACGACGGCGCGGGTCTGGTAGCGTTTGACGAGGTTCGTGGCTTGGAGTAGGGACATGATTTTAGGGTTCGGTTGTTGGGATTCGGGATTCGGGATTCGGGATTCGGGATTCGGGAAGGAGTGTGGAGCCTCTGGATGGAGTGTCAATACCCTGAACCC
>JAIOJV010000015.1 GCA_019911805.1 Gammaproteobacteria bacterium | reverse complement strand
CAGGGCGGCGCGGCCACCGCGGCGGCCGCGCCGCCCGAGGACCCGCCGGGCACGCGCTCCGGGTCCCAGGGATTCAGCACCGGCCCATAGAAACTGGTCTCGTTGGACGAACCCATGGCGAATTCGTCCATGTTGGTCTTGCCGAGCATGACCGCACCGGCCGCGACCAGCTTCGCGGTCACGGTGGCGTCGTAGGGCGCGATGAAGTTGTCGAGCATCCTGGAGCCGCAACTGGTGCGGACCCCGTCGGTACAGAAGATATCCTTGTGGGCATACGGTATGCCCAGCAGCGGGCCGTCCTCGCCGGCGGCGCGGCGCGCATCGGCGGCGCGCGCCTGGGCCAGGGCGGTCTCGGCGGTCACGGTGATGAAGCTGTTGAGCTGCGGATCGAGCCGCCCGATGCGCTCCAGGAGGCTCCGGGTCAGCTCCTCGCTGGAATAGGCCTTGGCCTTCAGGTCCACGGCCAGCTCAGCTAGGGTCTTGTTATACATGGTGATACGCTACTCTTTGGCGCCTCAGGCGCTGGATATTGGAACCGCCAAGACGCCAAGGGCGCCAAGAAAATCCGTTTTGAGTAAAAAAACCGCGACCCACTGAGTGAGAACTATTTCCAACGCGAGTCAATCACCGGCCACCATGACTTGATCTCTCTTGGCGTCTTGGCGTCTTGGCGGTTCAGAAACATCTTGGCGTTCTTGGCGTCTTGGCGGTTCCCATATCAAACACGTTATTCAATAACCTTGGGTACCAGATACAGCCCGGCCTCGACCTTGGGGGCCTGCGCCTGGAATTTGTCGCGCTGGTCGGACTCGGTCACCGCATCCTCACGCAGACGCTGGGGCGTATCCAGCGGGTGGGCCATGGGCGGTACGCCGCTGCAGTCGACGGCGTCGAGCTGCGCGACGAAGGCGAGGATCGCGGACAGATTGCGGGCGTACTCGGGGGCATCCTGGGCGGCAATGCCCATCTGCGCGAGCTGTGCAATCCGGTTCACTGCGGAGGAATCCAATGCCATGTCAGCTCCCTGAAAATGACCGCTTCGGCAAAAGGCGGAAAATAACACACTTGGCGCCTTGCCCAAAGCCCCTGTAGGTTGCTAAATTACGCGCCAACTCTGCAAAGGCGCGCCCACTCCATGTTTGGTTTCAAACGTTTGCTCGGCATGTTCTCCAACGATCTTTCCATCGACCTGGGGACCGCCAACACCATTATTTACGTGCGCGACCGCGGAATCGTCCTCAACGAGCCCTCGGTGGTGGCCATCCGCCAGGACCGCGGCCCCGGCGGACCCAAGAGTATCGCGGCGGTCGGCCTGGAGGCCAAGGCCATGCTGGGGCGCACGCCCGGCAACATCACCGCCATCCGCCCCCTGAAGGACGGCGTCATCGCCGACTTCACCGTCACCGAGAAGATGCTCCAGCACTTCATCCACAAGGTGCATGAGGGCCGGGTGTTCCGGCCGAGCCCGCGGGTACTGATCTGCGTACCCTGCGGTTCGACCCAGGTGGAACGCCGCGCCATCAAGGAATCCGCCGCCGGCGCCGGCGCACGCGAGGTGTATCTGATCGAAGAACCCATGGCGGCGGCCATCGGTGCCGGCATGCCGGTCGACGAGGCGCGCGGCTCGATGGTGCTGGACATCGGCGGCGGCACCTCCGAGGTGGCGGTGATCTCGCTGAACGGCATCGTCTATTCCGCCTCGGTGCGCATCGGTGGCGACCGCTTCGACGACGCCATCATCAGCTATGTGCGCCGCAACTACGGTACACTGATCGGCGAGGCCACCGCCGAGCGCATCAAGCACGAGATCGGCTCGGCCTTCCCCGGCAACGAGGTGAAGGAGATCGAGGTCAAGGGCCGCAACCTGGCGCAGGGTGTCCCGCGCAGCTTCACCCTCAACAGCAACGAGATCCTCGAGGCGCTGCAGGAGCCGCTGGCCGGCATCGTCGGCGCGGTCAAGACGGCCCTGGAGCAGACGCCGCCCGAGCTCGGTTCCGACGTCGCCGAGCGCGGCATCGTGCTCACCGGCGGCAGTGCCCTGCTCCGGGACCTGGACCGGCTGCTGATGGAAGAGACCGGCCTGCCCGTGGTGGTCGCCGACGATCCGCTCACCTGCGTCGCCCGTGGCGGCGGCCGCGCGCTGGAGATGATGGACGAACGCGGCGGCGACGTGTTTTGTGTGGAATAGAGATACAAGAGGCAAGTTACAAGATACAAGTCGAAAACCACCCATAGTTCTACTTGCATCTTGTCTCTTGTATCTTGCATCTTTGTAGCCGAGGCTGATCATCAAGCTACTGTTCACCCAAGGCCCCTCGATCGCCGCGCGACTGGTGGTGTTCGTCCTTGCATCGGTCGTACTCATGACGGTCGATCACCGGCAGCACCACCTGGAGTCCCTGCGCGCCGGCCTGTCGGTGGTCGTGTACCCCATCCAGTCTCTGATCGATCTGCCCGGGCAGACCGGCAAGTGGCTGCGCGAGTCGTTCGCGACACGCCGGCAACTGCAGGAGGACAATGCGCGCCTGCAGGCCCAGCATCTGCTGTTGCAGGCCCGGCTGCAGAAGTTCGAGGCCCTGGAGACGGAGAATCTGCGGCTGCGCGAACTGCTCGACTCCTCGTTCAAGGTCGGCGACCGGGTGCTGATCGCCGAACTGATGGCCGTCGACCTGGATCCCTACCGCCACCAGGTGGTGCTCAACAAGGGCTCACGCCAGGACGTATTCGTCGGTCAGCCACTGGTGGATGCCTACGGCGTCATGGGCCAGACACTGCACGTCACGCCCTTCACCTCCACGGCCATGCTGATCACCGATCCGGCGCACGCCGTGCCGGTGCAGGTCAATCGTAACGGTCTGCGCAGTATCGCCGTCGGCACCGGCGCGCTGCAGGAATTGTCGCTGCCCTATATCCCCAACTCGGCAGACATCCGGGTGGGCGATCTGCTGGTGACCTCTGGCCTGGGCGGCCGTTTCCCAGCGGGCTACCCGGTCGCGGTGGTGACGACGGTCACCATCGACCCCGGCCACGCCTTCGCCGCGGTCAGCGCCCGGCCGCTGTCGCACCTGGACCGCAGCCGTGAGGTGCTGCTGGTATGGACACCACCCACCGGTGCCCATACCGAGCTCCTCCCCGAACCGGTCACGGCCGCCGAACCGGGTGCACCCGCAGCACCGTCCGTCGGAGAGGAGACGGAATGAGCACGCTGATCCGCCACCATGGCGGCGCCATCATCATTTTCACCTTCGTGGTGGCCCTGATACTGACGGTAGTACCCCTGCCGAACGAGCTGCGCATGCTGCGCCCCGACTGGGTACTGCTGGTGCTGATCTACTGGTGCATGGCCCTGCCGCAGCGGGTGGGCGTAGGCATCGGCTGGCTGCTCGGCCTGTTCACCGACGCACTCACCGGCACGCTGCTCGGCCAGCACGCACTGGCCTACAGCCTGGTGGCCTTCCTGACCCTGAAGCTCCACCAGCGCCTGCGCCTCTACCCCCTCTGGCAGCAGGCACTGAGCATGCTGGTGCTGCTGGCGCTGGGGCAGCTGCTGATCCTGTGGGTCAACGGCATCGTCGGCCGCCCGATCCACTCCTGGCTGTATTGGATGCCATCGTTGATCGGGGCGCTGCTGTGGCCGGTCGTGTTTCTGCTGCTGCGCGGCCTGCGACGCACATTTCGCGTAATCTGATCAGGGACTGGGGACAAGAAAACCGTGTATCGCTTTATGTCATTCCGCCGCCTCGCCTCGCCGGCCCCTGGCCCTTAGTCCCGGGTCGCAGATGCCCCACCCCTTACACACATTCAAAGACAGCCTGTTGGAGAGCCGCCTGTTCCTGGGACGCTCCATCACGGCCATGATCATTGCCGGCCTGCTGATCGCAGCACTGATCGCGCGGCTCGCCTGGCTGCAGGTGGTCGCACACGAACATTTCCGCACCCTGTCCGAAGACAATCGCGTCAAGCTGCAGCCGATCCCGCCCAACCGTGGCCTGATCTACGATCGCAACGGCATCCTGCTGGCCGAGAACCTGCCCTCCTTCCGCCTGGAGATCGTCCCCGAGCAGGTGCATGACATGGAGACGACCCTGGCCGAGCTGGGCGCACTGGTCGAGATACGCGACTTCGACCGTGAGCGCTTCCACAAGATACGCACACGCATGAGCCGCTTCGAGGGTGTACCGCTGCGTTTTCATCTGAGCGACGAGGAGGTGGCACGTTTCGCAGTGAACCGGCACCTGTTCCCGGGCGTGGACATCCGCGCGGGCCTGTCGCGCAACTACCCGCTGGGCCGCCATTCGGCGCATGCAATCGGCTATGTGGGGCGGATCAACGAAGACGACCTGACCGTCATTGACACGGTCAATTACCGCGGCACCACCCACATCGGCAAGGTCGGAGTCGAAAAGACCTACGAAGACCTGCTGCACGGCCGTGTTGGCCATCAGCAGGTGGAGACCAACGCCCAGGGGCGCATACTGCGCGTGCTGTCACGCCAGCCGCCGCACGCCGGCAGCAGCCTCTATCTCAGCCTGGACGCGCGCCTGCAGCAGGCCACCGAAGCGGCCTTCGGCGACTTCAACGGCTCGGCCGTGGCAGTCGACCCCCGCAGCGGCGAGGTGCTCGCGCTGGTGAGCCTGCCGGGCTACGACCCCAATCCCTTCGTCAACGGCATCGACTACAAAGACTACAAGGCGCTGAACGACGACCCCGACCAGCCCTTGTTCAACCGCGCCCTGCGCGGGCAATATCCACCGGGCTCCACGATCAAGCCCTTCGTGGCCCTCGCCGGATTGGAGATTGGCGTCACCAGCACCCACACCCGGACCTATTGTCCCGGCTTCTACCGGCTGCCCGGCAACGACCGCAAATACCGCGACTGGAAGCGTACCGGCCACGGCATGGTCGACCTGCGGACCGCCATCGTCGAATCCTGCGATGTGTACTTCTACGATCTGGCGCGCTCGCTCGGCATCGACCGTCTGCACGACTACCTCGCCCCGTTCGGTTTCGGCGATCGTACCGGCATCGATATCCTCGGTGAGCAGCCTGGCATCCTGCCTTCCAGCGCCTGGAAACGGGCCACCAAGAACGCCCCGTGGTTTCCCGGTGAGACCTTGATCAGTGGCATCGGTCAGGGCTTCAATCTGGCCACGCCACTGCAGCTGGCGGTGGCAACCGCCACGCTCGCCAGCTATGGGGAGTTTCACCCGCCGCGCGTGGTGCATGCGATCCGCACACCCGATGGCACGTTTGCACCCCAGCCGGCGCCACCCGTGCGCCACATCCCGATTCAGCAGCGGGAACACTGGGACCAGGTCCTGGCGGCCATGATCGAGGTGGTGCACGGTGCGCGCGGCACGGCACGCCGCATCGGCACGGGTATCGACTATCAAATCGGTGGCAAGACCGGTACCGCCCAGGTCTTCGGGCTCAAGCAGGAGGAAGAATACGACGCCGAGACGATTGCCGAGAAACTGCGTGACCACGCGCTGTTCATTGCCTACGCGCCGGCCCACGAGCCGCACATCGCGGTGGCGGTGGTGGTGGAAAACGGTGGCTCCGGCGGTGCCGTCGGCGCGCCCATCGCACGCCAGATCCTGGATCGGTATTTCGAGGACAACCCGTTGTGATTGCAGAAATCAACCCCGGTTCCGGCACGCGCCGCTCCTGGCTGCAGCGTTTCCATCTCGACGGGATGCTGTTGCTGGCACTGCTGGCCACCTGCGCCTTCGGGCTGGTGGTGCTCTACAGCGCCACCGGCGAGAGCCAGACGATGATGCAGCGTCAACTCCTGCGGCTGGCACTGGCCTTCGGCGCCATGATCGTCATCGCGCAGGTCCCGCCGCAGCTGCTGTATCGCTGGACGCCGTGGTTATTCGGCGCCGGGGTGGCGCTGCTGGCCGCAGTGCTCATGGTCGGCGATATCGGCAAGGGCGCACAGCGCTGGTTGGATCTCGGTTTCGTCCGTTTCCAGCCGTCGGAGATGATGAAGCTCGCCATGCCGATGATGCTGGCGTGGTACTTCGCCGACGTCCGTCTGCCCCCCGGCGCGCGACGCCTGCTGGTCGCGGCCGTGCTGCTCGTCATACCGATACTCCTGATCATGCGCCAGCCCGACCTCGGTACGGCGTTGCTGATCGGCTGCGCCGGCTTCTTCGTGCTGTTCCTCGCCGGCCTCTACTGGCGCCTCCTGTTCGGTCTGGCCGCCGCCGGCGCCGCCTGTGCGCCGATCCTGTGGTATTTCATGCACGATTATCAGCGCCAGCGCGTCATCACCTTCCTCGATCCCGAACAGGACCCGCTCGGTGCCGGCTACCACATCATCCAGTCCAAGATCGCCATCGGCTCCGGCGGGCTGTACGGCAAGGGCTGGCTCAACGGCACACAGTCACAGCTGGAATTCCTGCCCGAGCGCTCCACCGACTTCATCTTCGCCGTGCTCGGTGAGGAGTTCGGGCTGATCGGCATTCTGCTGCTGCTCGCCGTCTACAGCGTCATCATTCTGCGCAGTGTCTATATCTCCACACAGGCACAGGACACCTTCACCCGATTGCTCGGTGGCAGCCTCGCGCTGACCTTCGGCGTCTACGCGCTGGTCAACACCGGCATGGTCACCGGTCTGCTGCCCGTGGTCGGTGTACCGCTGCCGCTGATCAGCTATGGCGGCACTTCCATGGTGACCCTGATGATCGGTTTCGGTATCCTCATGTCCATTCACACCCACCGGAAGCTGCTCACCACCTGAGCGGCAAGGCAAGGAATCCATGCATCAGATCCGCAACCGCATCGCCACACTGTCCCTGCTGCTGCTCCAGTGGCCGCTGCTCGCGAGCTGCGCGACCACACCCACGTCGCCGGCGTACTATGCCGCGCTCCCGGAGGCACGGGTATTCGTCGATGAGATGGTCGAACGCCACCAGCTGCCGCGCGCCGAACTCGAGGCCATGCTCGCGCAGGCGGAGCGGCAGCAGAGCATCCTCGACGCCATTGCGCGCCCGGCCGAGGCCAAGCCCTGGCGCGACTACCGGCCCATCTTCCTGACCGAGGCCCGCATCAACGGTGGCGTGGATTTCTGGAACGCCAATGCCGCCATCCTGGCAGAGGCCAGCGCGCACTTCGGCGTCGACACCGATGTGATCGTGGCGATCATCGGCGTGGAGACGCGCTACGGCAGTCACACCGGCCGCTACCGTGTACTCGATGCACTCGCCACACTCGCCTTCGACTACCCGCCGCGCAGTCCGTTCTTCCGCAGTGAGCTGGAGCAGTTCTTCCTGCTCGTGCGCGAGGAGGCGATCGATCCGCTGGAGGCGAAGGGCTCTTATGCCGGTGCCATGGGTCAAGGCCAGTTCATTCCCAGCAGCTATCGCCGCTATGCCGTGGATTTCGACGGCGACGGCCGCCGCGATCTGTGGAACAGCGAGCGTGACGTGCTGGGCAGCGTCGCCAATTACCTCAAGGTGCATGGCTGGGTGCCGGGCGCACCGGTGGTGGCCCGGGCACAGGTCCGGGGTGATGCCTACCGCCAACTGCTCGACAAGGGTCTGAAGCCGCACCTCCCGGCCGGGGAGCTGGCACGCTACGGTGTCGTCACCACCACCCCGATTCCAGCCGGCACCCCCGTGGCACTGATCGAGCTCGAGGGCGCCCAGGGCCTGGAACAGTGGGTGGTGTTCAACAATTTCTACGTCATCACCCGTTACAACCGCAGCCCACTGTACGCCATGGCCGTACACCAGCTGGGTGTGGAGGTCGCGACCCGGCGCGCCGGGCGCTAGGCGGCCTCGCGGAAAATACGGAGAGGCAAACAAAAAGATCCATAGGTCCGTAGGGTGTGTCGAGGCGCAGCCTACGGATCATTTCGTGGGTTTCGGCGCCACCGGCAGTTGGACTGGAAAACTGCGGCGATTTCGCCGATAGTATGCGCATGCAGATGACGTGGCAGCCATTCCGGTCCTGGCGTACCTGGGCGCTGATCCTCGTCGCCCTGATCCTTGGCGCCTGCGCCGGCAGCGGCCGCGACGACGGGGGTAGCAGCCGCTACTCCAGTCGCCATGATGGCGCGCCGACCGCCCCGCCGGATGTCATGGCCATCCCCGACGCCGTGCCGCGGCACGAGCCGCGCAGCCGCTACGGCAATCCCTCCAGCTACGTGGTCTTCGGCAAGCGCTATCACGTCATGCCGACCAGTACCGGTTACGTCGAGCGCGGCATCGCCTCCTGGTACGGCACCAAGTTCCATGGCCACCGCACCTCCAGCGGTGAGACCTACGATATGTACGCCATGACGGCCGCACATAAGAGCCTGCCGCTACCGACCTACGCGCGCGTCACCAATCTGCGCAACGGCCGCTCGGTGGTGGTGAAGATCAACGACCGTGGTCCCTTCTATGACAACCGTGTCATCGACCTGTCCTATGCGGCGGCCGCCAAACTCGGGATCCTGAGCGAAGGCACCGGTCTGGTGGAGGTGCGCAGCATCCAGCCGGGCACGGCGCCGCGCCCGGTCGAGCAGGGGCCACGCGTCATCGAGGCGCGCGCCACGACGGCACCCGCGCGCCAGCCGGCCGCAGGGCCGTCGCTGTATCTGCAGGTGGGCGCCTTCGTCAACCGCGCGAATGCCGAGCAGCTGACCAGCAAGCTGCGCCAGGTACCGCTGCCCGACATCCACATCAGCCCCGGCGTCAGCGATCAGCGGCCACTGTATCGGGTGCGCATCGGCCCGCTCGCCAGCGTCGCCGAGGCCGACCGCGTCGCCGTGAAACTCGGCAGCTACGGCATCGCCAACCCGCACGTCGTGATCGACTGAAGGCCTGCACGGACGCTGCAGAACCGGCCGCTGCGCGTTGCAAATCCCACCCCGGGCGCGGACAATTGGCCGCGCTGTCCCGCGGAACTTTCTGAATCGAGGCTGGCCCAACGCACACCTATGAAGATGCCAAGAATCATCCTGTTGTCTCTGTTCACCCTCCTGAATCTGACCCTGCTGCCGGTGCTACCGGCGCAGTCACCCGATACCCCCGCCACGGCCGGTGCACTGCCGGTCCCCAAGGCGCCCAGCGTCGCGGCGCGCGGCTACCTGCTGGAGGATTTTCACAGCGGCCAGGTGCTGGCGGAAGCGAATGCCGACGAGCGCCTCGAACCGGCCAGTATCACCAAGGTAATGGCGGGCTATGCGGTGTTCAAGGAGCTGGCGGCGGGCAAGATTCAGCTGAGCGACATGGTCACCATCAGCGAGAAGGCCTGGCGCATGGAAGGCTCGCGGATGTTCGTCGAGGTCGGCAAGCAGGTCTCCATCGAGAATCTGCTGATCGGCATGATCGTGCAGTCCGGCAACGACGCAACTGTCGCGCTGGCCGAGCACATCGCCGGCAGCGAGGAGACCTTCGCCGCCTACATGAACCGCTATGCCGCCGCGCTCGGCATGACCGGCAGCCATTTCGTGAATGCCAGCGGCCTGCCCGATCCCGAGCACTACATGACCGCGCGTGACATCGTCAAACTCACGCGCGCCATGATTGCGGAATTCCCCGAATACTATGCCTGGTATTCGCAGAAGGAATTCACCTTCAACGGCATCACCCAGCACAACCGCAACCGGCTGCTGTGGCGCGACGCCAGCGTCGACGGTGTCAAGACCGGCCACACCTCATCCGCCGGCTACTGCCTGGTGGCCTCGGCCCAGCGCGAGGGCATGCGCCTGATCACGGTAGTGCTCGGTGCCGACGGCGAAGAGGCGCGCGCCTCCGCCACCCAGGCGCTGCTGAACTACGGCTTCCGCTTCTTCGAGACGCACAAGCTCTACGACGCCGGCACCAGCCTGGTCGATGCGCGCGTCTGGAAGGGCGCACAGGAGACCGTCCCGCTCGGTCTGCAGGCGCCGCTGTACGTGACCATACCGCGCGGCCGGTACGCCCAGCTCAAGGCCGGCGTGCAGATGCACAGCCGGATCATGGCACCGGTCGAGACTGGTACCACGCTGGGAAGCGTGCAGGTGCGGCTCGGCGACGAACTGCTGCTGGATCCACCCCTGCTGGCCCTGCAGGCCGTCGATGAGGGCTCCCTCTGGCAGCGCGCGATCGACGAAGTGAAGCTGTATTTTGAATGATTCGGGGCTCGGGATTCGGGATTCAGCAACCGGGATTCAGCAACCGGGATTCAGGATTCGGGGTATTGACACCCCAACCGAGGCAGCCACACTCCTTGCCCGAATC
>JAIOJV010000014.1 GCA_019911805.1 Gammaproteobacteria bacterium | reverse complement strand
GAACCGGGGGAACCGGCAGCAGTCGACGCGCCCGCGGCACCGCCACCCGCACGCCGGCACCGCCCGACGCAGCGAATGGAGCCGAACCTGCCGTCGCCGGAGGCGGATATGCGCCCCGTGCACGTACCGGAACCGGTACCGAACGAGTCCCAACGGCTGCTGCGCCGCCTGCGCCTGTGGCGCGCCGGCGCGATCCTCGTCTCCCTGCTGTTGATCGCCGTGCTCACAGCGACGTTCACCGGCAACCGGGACGCCCGACTCGGGCTGCTCGACCAGGAGACGCTGCAGCATACCCTCACCCGGCTGTCGGCCATGCTCGGCCGCGGTGCTCCAGGTGACGACACGACCGCCACCACCCCGGGCGAGGCGGACACGCGCACCGCAGACATCGAGTCGGCCGGCACCCACACTGGCGCAGCGGCAGCGGATACCGCCACGACACCGGCCGACCACCCCCTGGATCGACTCCCCGATCCATCCCCCGATCCACACGGGTCGACGCAAACGGATATCGTGGCGCCACCGCCGGTCGCGGTCACCGGGGACGCCGCTGCCACCACGGGCGATGCGACCGCGGCGATGGGCAGCGCCGCATCACCCGCGGCACCGATTCCCGTGGGTCCAGCCCCACGAGAACCGGCCGCAGCGGATACGCCACACGGGGAAGAGGGGTACGCGGAGACGCTACCGCAGGAAGCTGCATCCGCGATGGAGACACCGCCGCGGGGAGACCCTGGCCCCGAGTCCACTCCCAAGTCCGGCGCCACACCCACACCGGCACCGGAACCCGCGCCTGGACAGGCCGTCACCGGGACGGGTGCGCCGGCGGCAAAAGCTGCTGACCCTGACCTCCCTCCACCCCTCTCCCCCGCGCAGCGCGCCGAACTCGGCCGCCTGTACGGCGAACGCGCGGACTACGAATGGCACAACGGCGATCTGCAGGCGGCCTACCGCAGCGTCGAACTCGGCCTGGCTACCGATCCGGGCAACCCCGCGCTGCTCGACCGGCGCACACGCCTTGTGGACCTGTTGCGCAACGAATGAGCCCCGCCGCTCAGCACGTTCACACGCCGCGGCCTGCGCGGTCGGGTTTCGGCATGCACCGCCCGACCCCCTCTCCCGAACTCACCTCATTCCGCTGACGGTGCGCGCGTCAGCGCGTCACGCAGGGCTCGCAGCGTGGTCATGACCTGTGCCGCGTTGGTGCCGCCCATGCGGAGCAGCGTCTTCTGCCCCGCAGACAGTGCCTCCAGCTCCGGATCGGCGTATTGATAGAACACATGCGGACGCACCAGCCGGACGGGGCCGTCCACCGTCGGTGTCTCCAGCAGATGATCGATCACCTCGACCAGGCGGTCGTTGAAGTAAGCGGTGGGATAGCCCAGCTCGGTATAGGCCTCCTGGAACAACGGGTAATAGTGCACGTAGAACGCCACCAGGCGTTCGGTGTCCAACGCCGTCGCCAACCGCACATACGGGGTGTAGCGCGCTGCGTTGTCCGGGTCGATCATCCAGACATCTTCGCCCGCAGCCCCACCCCCCTCGGCCGGACGCACCAGAAACGACCCCGCGACCGGCTTTGCCACGAGCTGTCGCTGCGGCAGTTTCTTGCGCGGCAGATTATCGACGGTCACCACGAAGCGGCGAATGAACTCGTCCAGCCGAAACAGCTCGCGCAGCGGCTCCGCACCCAGGATACCGGCCAGCACACTCATGACGGGCGGGTCGCTCCGGTTCAGCGTCGGCAGCGGCTCGGCCGTGTCCTCCAGGTCCGACGGCTCGCCCCCGGTGTCGGCCGCAGCGTCGGTTTCCGGGACCGTACCGGGTGCCACGGCGGGTGTGGGGATGGGATAGCGCGGTTCGGGCGCGGCCTCCGGTAGCGGCTGTATCGTACTCACCCCGGGCGTCTCGTGCGCCGCTTCCCGGTATTGCAGATAGCCGACCACCGCAAGCACCACCACCAGCAACAGCACCGTCCAGAGTGAATAGCGTTTCATGCGTAACCTGCCTCGCCACCGTGAGCCCGAATATCGCGCAATGATAGCGCACTGCACTGCACGGCCGTGCCGTGGCGTGCCGGCATGTCAGCCCATCATCGGCGGACAGAGAAATACACATCACCCGTGACCGGTGTTGGGGCGTGGCCCAGCGTGACCGGGCGTGACCGGGCGTGACCGGATGTAACCGGGTGTAACCGGGCATGGCCGGGGCGCCCAGTGCCCGGCTACCGTCCGTGGACGTGAGGACCGTGCGCGTTTATTCTCGGTCCTGCGCTGGGTTGTAGATGCTGACTCACGCCTCACAAGCCGGGGATACCAACTCAAGAACACGGCGGTGATCTTATTGAATGTTCGCGACCTGATCGTCCTGCCGCTGCTGGTCGCGTTCTGTTGGCCGGCCGAGGCACAGACCGACAACGGTGCCGCTGCCCGCCCGGCCGAACTGGATGACCGTCCCACGCCGACCCTGCCGGTCATCCTCATCGCGCCGGAATGGCGGCCCGTCGATGCGCAGCGAACGGCCAGGACGGTCGCGCAATACGCTGACGATACGCTCGACCGCGTTGGCATCCATGACTCCATCGACCTGCAGTATCTGACACCCGGCTTCGTCTTCAAGACCAACGCCGCCCTTGGTCAGCCCTATCTGCGCGGTATTGGCAGCGACATCATCTCGGCCGGCGCGGAATCCAGCGTCGCCACCTTCATCGATGGGGTCTACCTGCCGCGCGCCTTCGATACGATCGTCGATTTCTTCGACATCGAGCGGATCGAAGTGCTCAAGGGACCGCAGGGCGTGCATATGGGCCGCAACGTCGTCGGCGGCGCCCTCAGCATCCACACCCGGGACCCGGAACCGCGGCCCGGCGGCTACGCCGATGTCCTGTTCGGCAACTACGGCCAGCGGCAGGTACAAGGCGCCGTGAATGTCCCGTTCGGTCCGGCCCTGGCGGCGCGCATCGCGGGCATCGTCACCCGGCGCGACGGCTATGTGGATAATATCTTCCTCAATCTGGACGAGAATGACGAACACCACCACGCCCTGCGCGGCAAGCTGCTGTACCGGCCGACGGACACGTTCTCGGTGTTGTTCAGCGCCGAGCACCGCAGCGAAGACAGTTCACGCGCGCTTGGCTCCCAGCCACGCCCCGACATCGGCCGCAATGGCGGTATCGAACGCGGCGGCCACGTCCCCGACGATCCGCGCCAGGTCACCGAGAACGTCGCACCCGAGCTCGACCTGCGGGGCAGCCGCTACAGCGTCCGGCTGGCATGGCACAACGACGCCATGGAGTTCACCTCCCGCACGGCCTACCTGACCACCGAGGGGCGTATCGCCCTGGATCTCGATGGCACCGACGTCGACTACGCGGCCAATTACCCGGTAGCGGACTCCGAATCCGTGCAGCAGGAATTCCGCCTCGCATCGCCGCAGGAGCGGACCTGGGCCTGGATCGGCGGCGCCTTCCTGATGCACGAAAACACCGATCAGCTGCTCGACGTGCACCTGCCGCAGAGCGGTATCCGCAATAGGCCCGACGGTGCGGTCGAGACGCGTTCCCAGGCCGTCTTCGGCCAACTCGCCTGGCGCTTCCGGCCCGCCTGGCGCGCCCGCGCCGGCCTGCGTTACAGCCGCGACCGGCGCACGCTCGACCTGGTCCGGACGTTGACGACGCCGACGGCCACCACCATCACGCGGCAGCTCGAACAGGGGAGTTGGCAGGCCTTTACGCCGGAGTTCGGTCTGGAATACGCGCCCGACCGCCAGCGGCTCTATTACGCCACGGTCGCGCGCGGCTACAAGCCCGGCGGTTACAACACCTCGGTCATCCAACCGGCGTTCGATGCGGAATTTCTCTGGTCCTACGAGGCCGGCATCAAGCTCACCTTCCCCCACCGGGCCCTGCGCCTGAATGCCGCGCTGTTCCAGTACGACTACCATGACATGCAGCTGAACACCCTGCCGCCGGATGCGCCGGCCGGGAGTTTTCCCAGTGTCATGAATGCCGCCGAGGCCACCCTCCGCGGCCTGGATCTCGATCTCGTCTATCGACCACGATGGGATATCGACATCGCCCTGGGTGCCACGCTGCTGGAAGCCCGCTTCGACACATTCGCCTCGGTGGACCGCAACAACCCCAGCGTCGATCCCGACCGCGCCGGCAACCGGCTGCCGCAGGCGCCCGACGTCTCGCTGAACCTGCGCGCCGACCGACGCTGGCCGGTGCCGGGCGGCATGCTGACGCTCGGCGGCGAAGTCCGCTACCAGAGCGAGATCTATTTCAATGTCTATCAGGACCCCGCCGTACGCCAGGGCGGCTATGGCCTGATCAACGCCCGGCTGGGTTTCGAGAGTCGCCGCGGCGATTGGTATGTCGACCTCTATGGCCGCAATCTCACCGACAAGCTCTATGCCCAGACCATCGTCCGCGACGACCCGCGCACCGGCACCAAGCGCCACTGGGGCGCGCCACGCACGCTGGGCCTGCGGGTGGGCCACCGCTGGTGAGCGGCGGATTGCGTCAGGCAAATGTCCGCGCGCTGTCACGCCGGCCATAGACGAATGCACCCGCGGTCACGTACATGAGCAGGGAATAGACGGCCGCTGGCACGGCCATGGCGGGCGCGGCGAGGAGGCCCGCCGCAATGGCGATGGCGGTACCGCCGCTCTGCATGCCGACCTCCAGCGTGACGGCCACACGCTGCGGATCGCTCAGCCGGAGCAACGTACCGAGCGCGTAGGCGCCGCCCATCCCCACCAGGCACAAGGTCAGGGCCGCCGGGCCGGCCGCCAGCAGCATGCCGGGCAGCGCCTCGCGCTCGCGATACACCAGCAGCAAAATCAGCACCGTCAGCGCGGCCACCGCCAAGCGCGTCACCAGTGGTCTCAACCGGTCGGCCAGGGCCGGGCGATGATGCCGCAAGACCATGCCGGCCACGGTCGGTACCAGGACCATCTGCACGACACGCCCCGAGATGTCGGCAAAGGTCACGCTCACCTGCGGGTCGGCAGCCGCGAACAGCCGTGACGCGAGCCCGACATAGACCGGGATGGTGACGACGGGGAGCAGCTTGCTGACCGCAGTCAGTGTCAGCGAGAGCGCCGCGTCGCCCCGTGCCAGATACGTGAACAGGGTCGAGGTCGAGGCCGAGGGGCTGGCCGCCAGCAGCACCAGTCCCATCGCCAGGCTGGGCGAGAGGCCGTACAGCCATGCCACCAGAAAGGCCAGCGCCGGAAACAGCACGAACATACCCAGCAGGCCGACCGCGGCCGCCTGTGGCGCCCGCGGTAATGCGGCGAAATCTGCCGCGCGCAGGCTCATGCCCACGGCCAGCATCATGGCCGCGACGACCATGGGCAACAACACCTGGATGGGTATGCCGGCTTCCACGAGGCTGAATGGTATGGTTTTTCCCATTGAATCGCCACGCCGATGCCCCGCATGACGCAATCGGTTACAGCCTTTATCTTGACATCGCCGCCGCCTGGCGCTTTCATCGTTATCCAAATACCAAATTACTAAGGTAGTCATTAACAAAGCCTCACGCCGTGTCGGCAGGACACCGTGAATACGTGCCCCAGGGCACCTTCTCGACCGCTCCGCGGTCTCACCTTGTCCATGTAGGCTTGACGGCCGCGTCCATGCGGCCGACACCTGCCGACACGGCGTGAGACTTTGTTAATGCAGGTTTTGGTATAAAACTCAAGACTGCAAGCGGGGCCGCGCACACGCGGCCCCGAATGCGGCGGGACAAGCACCATGGACGCGACCAGCCAGATCATCGACCGGATCTATGGCGCGGCACTCAACGTCACTGCCTGGCAGGGGACGCTGCGCGTTCTGCAGGCCCGGCTCAATGGCATCGCCTCCGGACTCTACAGCGTCGACATGGCCAGCGGTCAGGTGTCGCTGGTGGAACTGTGCAGCATCGATCCGGAGTATCACCAGCGCTACGTCGACGACTATCTGCACGACAACCCGTGGGCCCGGGCGCCCGCCTTACAGCAGCCAGGTTGTATCCGAACCGAGCAGTCACTCGACGCGTACTACAATTCACCGGGCTTCTACCGCGGTACGGCCTTGTACAACGAATGGATGAAACCCCAGGACTTCATCTACACCCTGGGTACCAATCTGCTCGTCGAGGGCAGTGTTCGCACCAAATTCTTCATCTATCGTGCGCGTCAGACCGGGGCGTTCAACGCGCGTGACATCGCCTACTTCGACTGGTTGCGTGGCCATCTGACCAACGCCGTACGTGTGGCACGACGCCTGGCACAACAGGAAGCGCTGGCCGGTACATGCCTCGACACGATCGACCACTTGGAATTCGGGATCGTATTGCTGAACGAGCATGGCCGCGTCATGCAGACCAACCACTTCACCGATGCCCTGCTCAGAGCGGGCAACGGCCTGCTCATACGACGGGACCGACTGGTCGCGCCCCGGCGCGAAGACAGCAAGCGGCTGGCCGCCGTCGTACACGCCGCGCAGCGCCTGCACCAAGGCCAGGCCGCGCCGGCATCCCTGCAACTATGCCTGCACCGACCCGGCGGGAAACGGCCCTTGAGCATCGTTGCCGTGCCCCTGCCGCGCCACCACAGCAATCGATTCCTGATCGAGCGCGCGAGCGTGGCACTGATCGTGACCGATCCGGAACACACCCCTGCCCTTCCCACCGAGTGGCTGCAACAGCACTATGCCCTCACCGCCGCCGAGGCCCGGCTCGCACAACGCCTGGCACAGGGCATCCCCCTGCGCCAGGCGGCGGCACAGCTGGAGGTCACGTATGAAACGACCCGCTCGTGCCTCAAGAGCGTGTTTCAGAAGACCGGCACGTCCCGCCAGCCGGAACTGGTTCATCGGTTGTTGTCGGACCGGATCGCTGTCCGGCACAGCTGAGCCACACCGTACCCCTCCCACCCCCGCACCCCACTCGATAATCCGCTCCGACACCCCCCGTTTGAGGGGTGACCCGAAGCGCCTGCCTGGCGACACTGCAGCCATGTCCGGCGCACCGGGCAGCATCGATCAATAATAATTTCTGGAGACCAGGACGATGAACAGACACTGCCCGCCCCACAGCGGACTCGCCGCCAACCTGGCACGCATGCCCGGGTGGGCGATAGCTGCAACCGCCCAGGCATCGCCCCTGGTCATCGGCAGCAGCGACACCCCGCCCTTCGACACCGAACCGCTCGACACGACACAGCTACCAGTCCAACGAGAAAGATAACGCCCCGGAGGCTAAGGAGGTGGTGAAATGAACAGGAGAACACTGTGTACCACCCTGGTCATCGCAGCGCTGGTGACGGGCTGCGAAGGCACCACGGGACCGATGAAGAAGGAAGACCTCGGTGCGGCACTGGGCGCCGTCGGCGGCGCCTTGCTCGGCGCCAAGGTCGCCGGCGGCAAGAACCGCTGGCTGGGTGCGGCCCTCGGCGGCGCCGCGGGCTTCTATGCCGGCAAGATGATCGGCCGGCAACTCGACGAGCGTGATCGTCAGGCGCTGGCGGTGCGCACAGTCGAGGCGCTGGACGAGCCCACAGCCGGTGTCGCGAGCTGGAACAGCGACCAGAGCGGGGCCTCGGCGAGCATCAAGACGGGGGAAATCGCGTACAAAGACGCACCGAAGCAGGTCAAGCGATTAAGCAAGGTCGAGGCCGTCCCGACGATCAAGCTCGAGAACAAGGAGTATCAGACCACCTCCGCACTGCGGGTGCGCTCCGGTCCCGGTACGCAGTACGACCCGATCACGACCCTGCGCCCGGGGGATGTGGTCGCATCTGCGGGTCGCACCGACAACGGCTGGCTGATGCTCGCGAAACAGGGTGTCACGGTCGGTTATGTGCACGGCAACTATGTGAAGCCCTACGACCCGATCGCACAGGCCAAGGCGCAGGGCATCGATCTGGACAAGGTCGAGGTCGAGAGTATCCCGAAACAGGAAGGCTTTGCCGGCATCGAGATCGATGCCATGGACACCACCAGCAGCACGGTGACCGCGCAGGCAGGCTGCCGCGATGTACACATCAGCGTGACAACCGACAAGGGCACCGATAACGAAACCGCCCAGGCCTGCCAGAACGCCGATGGTGTCTGGGAACTCGGCTGAAGGAGGAATGCGATGAATACGAAGACACTCGCAGTCGGTGGTGTGCTGCTGCTGTGTGCGGCCGGTCCGGTGCAGGCCGACAAGACATTGGCCCACAGCAAGTCTTTGGGGATGTCGTTCACCGCCCTGGGTGATCCGTGGTGCGCCCCGACGGTGCAGCTGCGGGTCGACGCGGAGGATGTCGCGACGTATGCGTCGCCGGACTACGGCACCACCCTGCAGAAGCTCGGCCAGGTGCTCAGCCGGGAGTGCCCGCAGGCGGCTACGATCACTATCACCGGGGTCGCGGCGGGCAAGTCGGTCTGGTCGGGTGTGGCGGCCCGGGAAAGCGGCTGGCTTGCGCAACAGACGCCGTCTCAAACACCCCCGGTCACCGCCGCCGTGCCATCCGCTCCCGCGGTGCCGGTACCACTCGCGACACACGATGGTACGACATCGACCCCGGCAGTGACCGCGTCCGCCACAACGGCCGGCGCGGCTGCGGCGCCGCCGCAGTCGGTGCCGGACTCGCCGGTCGCCACCGCCGAGGGGGCGCTGGTGATCGCCGGCTGGCAGCCGGGTGGCCATGTCATGGTCGGCGAGGGCGCCGGCAAGATGACGGAAATCACCTCGCAGGAAACGGGCTGTAACCTCTATACCTTTATTGACGTGAAGCCGGAGTTCAAACCGACATTCAGCGCGAGGCACGAATACACCTGCAAGAATGGCTATATACAGACGACCGATTTCAAACGCTCATCGGTGACGAATCTGCTCTATCAGGGCCAGAAACAGCCGTTTGCCAGCATGCGTGGCTTCTGGCACGACGGCTACAACCTGGATAGAGGCCTCCCGAAACAGATCATCAGCCGCTACCGCCTGACCTCGAAGGATCAGCGGAATCGCTCCAGTACGGTCGATCGGTTGCTGGTATGGGTGGGCGAGGACCGGGCGCTGCGCACTCATTATTTCACGACCTACACGCACAGTGATCCTTACAAACAATGGCGCTGGGATCAGTATGCACCCTTCATCGTGCTGACCGACAACACATCGCTCCAGCAGGGACCGGAAGCGACCCGCCTGGCGGATTCGCTGGTCGAGATGTACGCGGCGTTTTCCGGAAGTAAACAGTTCAATGTCGTGAATTTTGTCATTACCGACAAGATGCATACGACACCGACTCATGCCTACGAGCTGGCCTCGAAGCAAGCGGACCCGGACCCCTCGTTCTACAAGGCCGGGCATGCGGTGCACCACCGCGGCATGCCCTGGACCGTCGAGGTCAGCAGCGATTTCGTCGCCAAGCGCGCGGCCTTCGTCGAGGCCGCGCGGCAGCGGGCAGAAATGGAGCAGCAACGGGAGGCGGCACGCGCGGAGGCGGAGCGCCAGCGGGCCGAGATCGAAAGGCAGCGCCAGGCGGCCCTGCGTGCCCAGCACCAGAAAAGCCTCGACCAGCAGCACCTGCGGCTCGCGCAGGCCTCGCGCTACGACCGCCTGCGGTTCTACGCGACCCTCATGCTGGAGGGTGCGCGTATGGAACGGGGAAAGGTCGATTTCTCGGCACGGCAGGTCCGCAACCTGGATCCGTTTTCCCAGGCGGTCGCTCTCACCCACCCCGCGCAATACCTGCGTCTGGCTCAGAACGGCGAGGTGGCGATCGGATCCCCCCTGTATCTGTTGATCAAGGCCGATGATGGCGAGATCGAGAAGCCTTATCCGATGCAGGTCGGCTACAACGAAACGTCGCAGGAGATCGACGGTTGGATGCTGATCCGGGCCGCACCGAAATTCAATTTCAGCTTCAGTGAGGATGGAGAACCCATTTTTGTGATCACGATTCAGGAGGCCGTCACCTGCAAGTCCGATCAGTGCCTGGACGAGATGGATGCGGAGGCCCTGATGAAGGCGTGGTATGACGATGACAGGATGAACTTTGCCGCCATCGGCACGAATTGAGGAGGCGACGACATGAGCATCAAGGTCGATAAGAAGGTCATCTTCGCAGGTACAGCGGTGGTCGTCGGTGCGCTGCTGATCGGTGGGTATTTCTATGCCTCCGGTGTCGGGGTCGAAAAATTCGAGGATTTTCTCTACGACAATGATCTGAGCGATGCCATCCGCTACCAGGATGCGTCCTATTCGCCACTGTCGGACACCATCACGCTGGAAGATGTGGACCTGGACCTGGAGCTGATGAAGGGGCTCGGCGCGAAGCTCACCGGTAATCTGGAGACGCTCAGCATAGCGGGTGCGCGCGACGAACGGACGTTGCAGATTCACTTTGCAGGCTACCGGATGGTCACGGACCCATCACCGGAGGAACGACGGAATAACGTCCTCTATGTCTTCGCCGATGAGCCCCTGAAACTGGTACGGCAGATGGGCATACAGGAGGCCCGGCTCGGTGGCGGTGTCGTCTATGACTACGACCGGGATGAGGATCGGCTCAAGCTGGGTCTTGCGCTCGATGCGGACCATATCGCCGGCGGTACCGTCAATGTCGTGCTGGCGCGCGCCCGCAAGCTCGCCGAACTCAAACCGGCCGATCTGGAGGTGGGCACCGTGATGAACCTCGGGCGGCTGCTGCAGGAGTTCGGCCGGATCGAATTCGTTTCCGGCGAGGCGCAGGTCGAGGATCACGGCTTCCTGAAGAAAATAGCCTACCTGGATGCCCTTTCCCGCTTTCGCTACGATCAGGCACTGAACGCCAAGGAACCCACCGTCGATGCGATCGCTTTCCAGCGTGTCGACGAACCGGGAGGCGAGGCATTCGATGGCACACTCGACGGCGACAGCCAGAAGGCGCTCCGCACCTTCCACGCCTCGGGTGGTGATCTCGACATCCAGGTCGAGACAAAACGGCCGGTACGGCTGAGCGACATCATCAAAGGCAAGAAATTACACCGCGATATCGAAATCGAAGTCACCCTGTGATTACGAGCCGGCGTGTCGGGCGGAGTCCGCCGGGGCGTCGGACCCGCTCTTCCCCGTTCGGCTTATCGGCGGCGTGCAATGATGGTGGCCGGTTACCCCCCGCGACCGGCGTGACTTGCCCTGATGCCTCTCAACGCGGCAGCTTGACACCCACACTCACCACCTGATCACCCTGCATCTCCTTGACCACCAGATTGATGCTGCCCAACGGCAAGCGGTCACCGGTCACCTGGCGGCCATGAAAATGTGCGCTGAACAGCTCCGCCAGGGTCTTGTCCCGGTGTTGCGGCGGCACGGCGATGCCGTACACCCGCGCCATATCATCCAGCCGTGCATCGCCCCGGAGCACGAATTCACCGAAGAACTGGCGCTTGGCCGTTTCCACCTGGGCGCTGGCCGGCGCGAACAGGCGCTCCAGTTGCGGCAGGGCCTGACGGAAGGCCAGCACGTAGACGAAGTCACCGGTGCGATAGCTCTCCGTCGCCCGCAGGTCCTGCGGCTCGCCGTCATGCACCAGGCCGGCGAGCCGGCAGCCCGGCGGCAATGGTACGGCGGTCAGCGACAACCCGGAAATGGGCGTTTTTTCATCCACCTCATATACCGCCAGTTCGAAGTCCGGCTGTCCCGGGATATCCAGGCCCACCCGATGCAGCTCGACGGACTCCTGTGGCACGTTCAGACCCAGCAGCCGCGCCAACGGCGCCACGGACCAGCCCTGCACCGTCAGCGACACCAGCACGACAAAAAAGGCCGTATTGAAGAATTCGGTCGCATGTTCCAGCCCTGCCAGCAACGGGAACAAGGCCAGCACGATGGGCACCGCACCGCGCAGGCCCACCCAGGCGATGAACAGCTGTTCGCGCCAGGGCAGGCGGAAGGGCAGCAGACACAGCAACACCGCCAGCGGGCGGGCCACAAACATCAGGACAGCAGCGACGAACAGGGCCTGGCCGGCATGGTCCAGCAGATCGGCCGGGTGCACCAACAGACCCAGCACCAGGAACAGACCGATCTGCGCCAGCCAGGCCATACCGTCGTGAAAACGCAAAATGTTGTGGCCGGCCTGCAACGGCCGGTTGCCCACCACCAGACCAGCCAGATAGACCGCGAGGAAGCCGCTGCCATCGATACTGGCCACGATACCGAACAGGGCCAGTGCCCCGGCCAGTACCAGCAAGGGATACAGGCCCGGGGTCAAGCGGATGCGGTTGACCATCTTCACCAGCAGCCAGCCGCCGCCCACACCGGCCAGCCCACCCAGCCCCATCTGTTTGACGAACGCCAGCAGCCAGTGCCACTCCAGTATGCTCTGCCCGGTCGCCAGCGCCTCCACCAGCACGATGGTGAGAAAGATCGCCATCGGGTCATTACTGCCCGACTCGATCTCCAGGGTCGCGCCGACGCGCTGCTTCAGCTTGATACCCTGATTGCGCAACAGCGAGAACACCGCCGCCGCATCGGTAGAGCCGACGATGGCACCGACCAGCATGCCTTCCATCCAGTGCAGGTCGAAGGCCCACATGGCGGCCCAGCCGGTGGCCACCGACGAGATCAGCACCCCGAAGGTGGACAGCAGCAGCGCCGGGCGCAGGCCGACGCGGAAGGTATCGACCTCAGTGCGCATGCCACCGTCGAACAGGATCACCGCCAGCGCCAGACTGCCGACGAGGTGTGCGCTCTGCACATCGTCGTACTTGATGCCGCCCAGCCCCTGTTCACCCACCAGCATGCCGATGGCAAGGAACACCAGCAGCAGCGGCATGCCCACCCGCGCCGATAGCAGGCTGGCATACACGCTCAACAGCAGCAGCAGGCCGATGGCAAGGATGATGTAATTAGTCAGTTCCACCGCTACCGGTCCTTGTCGGGGAGGGCCATGCCGGTCGAGACCGTGGCGGCACCCAGGCCACGGGATAATAAACGAAAGTACTCGCCGGCGGGCGTACGCAGGGCGCGTCGCGATCACTGACTGCCCCGTTTGCCGCTGTGGGCCACTTTCACATTCCTGGAAAATCTTTACTACAGTGTTGGGGAGACCCGCAGCAGTTGTCCCGGCAATCCCATGCCATGGTTGAGCTGATTTCCAAGCAGGCTGTTGCTCAGCCGCAGGGATTGGTCATTGTCGATATGCACGTATGCAGGGAGGTAGTACCGTGAACAACGACGGCCGCAAATCCACTACAACCGATGCCGGAATCCCGGTACCCAGTGACGAATACTCGCTCACGGTGGGGCCGGACGGGCCCATCCTGTTGCACGATCACTATCTCATCGAGCAGATGGCGAACTTCAATCGGGAACGCATCCCGGAGCGCCAACCCCATGCGAAAGGCTCCGGCGCCTTCGGCCGCTTCGAGGTCACCCACGATGTCAGCAGGTACACCAAGGCCGCGGTGTTCCAGCCGGGCACCCGGACCGACACGCTGATCCGCTTCTCCACCGTGGCCGGCGAAAGCGGCAGCCCCGACACCTGGCGTGACCCCCGTGGCTTCGCGTTGAAGTTCTACACCTCGGAGGGCAACTACGACATGGTGGGGAACAATACGCCGGTGTTCTTCATGCGTGACCCGATGAAATTCCAACACTTCATCCGCTCGCAGAAACGCCGTGCCGACTCCGGCCTGCGCGATCACGACATGCAGTGGGATTTCTGGACACTGTCGCCCGAAACGGCCCACCAGGTGGCCTGGCTGATGGGCGACCGCGGCATCCCCAAGACCTATCGGCATATGCACGGCTACTCCAGCCACACCTACCTGTGGGTCAATGCCAACGGCGAGCGCTTCTGGGTGAAGTACCACTTCAAGACCGACCAGGGGATCGACTACCTCACGCAGGCGGAGGCCGACCGGTTGGCCGGCGTGGATGCCGACTATCACCGGCGTGACCTGTTCGAGGCGATCGCGCGCGGAGACCATCCCAGCTGGACGCTGCAGATGCAGATCATGCCGTTCGAGGAGGCCAGGACCTACCGGTTCAATCCGTTCGATCTGACCAAGGTGTGGCCACACGCCGATTACCCGCTGATCGAGGTCGGTCGGCTGACACTGGATCGCAACCCGACCGACTTTCATACCGAGATCGAGCAGGCCGCCTTCGAGGTCAACAACCTCGTCCCGGGGATCGGTGTCAGCCCGGACAAGATGCTGCTGGGCCGGGTCTTCTCGTATGCCGATGCCCACCGTGCCCGCCTCGGGGTGAACTACAAGCAGATCCCGGTCAATGCACCAAAGGTACCGGTGCACAGCTACAGCAAGGATGGGGCGATGCGCGTGCAGAACGTCACCGACCCGGTCTACGCACCGAACTCGAAGGGCGGCCCGCAGGCGGACCCCGAGCGCCACCCGTACCGGGAGAAATGGGAGGCCAGCGGCGAGTTCATGCACGCGGCGTATACCCCGCATACGGATGATGACGATTTCGTCCAGGCCGGCACCCTGGTGCGCGAGGTCATGGACGCCGGGGCACGCGACCGGTTGGTGTCCAACGTCGTCGGCCATCTTGGAAATGGCGTCTCCCCGCCCGTGCTCGAGCGTGCCTTCGCGTATTGGCGCGCCATCGACAAGGAGACCGGTGATCGCATCGCCAAGGCATTCAACAATGTCTGAGCCGGATGGCAAGCGAGTGGCACGCTGCCAGCACCACACTACACAGCAGGTGTTTTCCTTATGGTCCGCAGGAAACAACAAATACGCACATGCAGCCTATACTGGATAGGGTAAAGACCACTCGCAATTGATAACGGGGCATGGTGGCACGGCTCTTGTGTTTGCAGGGTTCATGCCAGCGACTCACCGGCCGTCGCCACCTGCAAGAGCGATCACGATCGTCTTCCTCTGACGAGAGGCAGACAGCACCGTCACACAGGACCCGCGAGGAATCACCATGTCGGATCAACTCAGCATCATGTGCGTCTCCGGACTGCACGAACGGATTCAGATGGCCGCCATGACCGCGGCGACCGCCGCCGTGAGCGGCACCCGGGTCACCGTCTTCCTGTCCATGAACGCCCTGCCCTACTTCATCAAGGGCCACACGATCAAGCCACCCCAGGAAGGCGAAATGGGCAAGCTGATGGCGAGCAAGAACGTGCCACCGTTCAAGCAGCTCTTCGAGCAGGCCAAGGAACTGGGTGGCGCCACCCTCCATGCCTGCTCGATGGCCATGGACGTGCTGGGGGTCGGTGAGGCGGAACTGGACGGGGCGTTGGACGGCCCACTCGGGCTGACCCGGTTCCTCAGCGATGCCGCTGACGGGCAGATCCTGGTGTTCTGAATCCCCACAACCTCAGCCGCAGGAATTTCAGCATGAACGAGGAAAATGTAACGGTAGTCGATGCCCGGGGCAGCTTTTGCCCGGGCCCGCTCATGGAGTTGATCGCCCATCTGAAGGACATCAACGTCGGCGATACGCTGGAACTGCTGTCCTCCGACAAGGGCTCGGCAGCGGACGTGCCGGAGTGGGTCGACAAGGTCGGCCATGAGATGGTGAGCAATGAGGAACGGGACGGCATCTGGCATATCCGCGTCCGCAAGACGAAGTAACCGGTGCCGGGATGGAACCGACTCGCACGCTCGCCTGGGCAGGGTGTGGGCACTGAAGCCCGGCACACACCCCAGTCACCATTGCAGGGTAGGAGGACACCATGAAGATACTGATCGTAGGCGGCGGTATGGGCGGGACCATCCTGGCCAACAATCTGGCCCGGCGGCTGCACAGCGAGGTCAGGAGTGGCAAGGCCAAGATCACCATGCTCTCGGCCTCGGATCGTCACATGTACCAGCCCGGCCTGCTCTATGTCGCCGTAGGTCGCATGACCCCCGACGAGCTCTACCGGGATCAAGCCGGTCTGCTGGAGCCTGAAATCGAGTTCCATGTCGATCCGGTCGAAGAGTTCGATCTGGACCACAACAAGGTCAAGACCAAGTCGGGCAAGACCTATGACTATGACGTCATCGCCATCGCCACCGGCTCGCGCATCCACCTGGAAGGCATTCCGGGGCTGGCCGAGCACGCCGAGACGTTCTACACCGAAGAAACCGCGGTGAAGATGCTCAAACGGCTGTACGAATTCCAGGGAGGCAAGGTGGTCATCGCTGTCGGCGTCCCCCACAAATGCCCCATGGCGCCGCTGGAGATCACCTTCATGCTCCACGACTACTTCAAGGAACGGGGCCTGCTGGACAAGACCCAGCTGCACTACACCTATCCCATCGGCCGTACCCACAGCCTGGAGAACGTGGCCAAGTGGGCGACGCCGGAATTCGAACGTCTGGGCATCACCTACGAGACGCTGTTCAACATGAAAGAAGTGGATGGCAAGAGAAGTGGACCCCAAAAATTGGACAGCGTGATAAGTGCTGCCTCGGGTCATGCTGCCATCCTGGCGGCGTCTTGGTAATACACACTGTCCGGCGTTTTCCTGTCAAGCGACTGATGCCGACGTTTGGCATTGTAGAACGC
>JAIOJV010000013.1 GCA_019911805.1 Gammaproteobacteria bacterium | reverse complement strand
GCGTTGTAGTCCGTGGCGTGGCGGACGGGGCGCAGGAATTCGGTGAAGATGAAGCCGGCGGGGGACTTTCGCAGATGCTTCCGGAGCGACCACCAGCGGTAGTAGAAGACGCGCTCGACCCAGGCGTCGGGGCACTCGAAGCGCGGGCAGAGGTCCATCACCCACTCGAACGATTGTTCATCGGGGATGTGTGATTCGACCGGCTCTCCCGGGAAGGCGTTGAAACCGGCGAAGTAGCCGCGCACGCGGTCACCGGGCGCGCCGGTGCCGGCATTGACGTGGTCGCGGGCGATATCGTAGATGATCCGCTCGCTGCGGAAGGTGTCGCCGGCCTGCTTCACCTCGGCCTTCTGCAGCAGGATGATCTGGTCTTCGCCGGCGTAGTATTCCATGCGCAGCGACTGCGCCTCGACGTCCCGGTCCTTGCCGTCCGGGCGCTGCCGGTAGGTGGCCGGGTTGCCCGTGGAGAAGGCCTTGGTGATGTCACCGTCCCGGGTGTGGACGGTGAGCTCGTCGCCGGTCAGCCGCAACGTCCCCTGGGTGATCACGACATTGCCGCGATAGACGCTGACGCCCTTCTGATCATCGAGGTCGGCGTGGTCTGCCTCGATGTGCATGGGCTGCTGACGGTCACTGCTCAGCGCCGCGGCCGGCGCCGGCAGAAAGGCGGTCAGTAGTAGCAGGAGGAGCGGGGCGATGCTCGGGTGCATGGGCTTAACGGGATCCTTGCGGTTGATGGACGGCGCGCACGCGCGACAGTAATTCTACCCGCCCCTGATCCAGATAGGCACGCATGCCGACGGCTTTGACCTCCAGGCCGACGCTGCGGTAGGTCACGGCGGCGTCGGTCTCGGCATAGTCGCGGTCGGGGAAGGCGGTCAGCCGCTCGGTGTAGAGTTCTGCCGGCCGCACGCCCGGCGCGGCGGCACGCAGGATTTCGACGGCGCCGGCGAGCCGCACCTCGGCGCCGCCGGCGCTGAGCCAGCCGGTCTTGGCGCGGATGCGCCAGGGTGGCTCGCCGGGACGGTACAGCTCCAGGTAGGGGTGGGTCAATGCGGTGCTGTCGTCGTCGGGGAAGTGCTCCATGCGCTCGGCCCATAACCGGTGCTGCAACCATCCAGTCGCGTCCAGCGTGGACAGGTCGACCTCTTCGACGAAGGCATCCGGGTCATGGCGCTGGCTGCCGTCCCGCGGCGCAAGGCCCTCCCGGGTCTGCTGATAGAGCCACCAACTCGACAACGCCGCCAGCACGACGAATAGCAGCACCCCGGCGTTGCGCGGCAGACTCAAAGATAGCTTTCCAACTCGGCCTGGAGTTGCCCGCGAGCCTCGATCAACAGTTCACACACGTCGCGGCCGGCGCCGCGGCCGCCACAGCTGGGCGTCTGCCAGTGGGCGTGTCGTTTCACGAAGGGATGTGCATCCTGCACGGCAATGGCCAGGCCGACCTGGGTCATCACCGGCAGGTCGACCACGTCATCGCCGACGTAGGCCGTGTCCTGCGGGTCGATGCCGAGTTTGGCGACGAGATCCCGGAAACAGGCCAATTTATCGTGCGCACCCTGGTAGACGTGCGCGATGCCGAGGTTGGCGACGCGGTGCTCGACGACCTTCGAGGTGCGGCCGGTGATGATGGCGATCTCCACGCCGTATTTCTTCAGCATCTTGATGCCGTGCCCGTCGCGGGAGTTGAAGGCCTTGTATTCCTGCCCGTCGTCGCCGATGAACAGCGACCCGTCGGTGAGGACTCCGTCGACATCGAAGATGACCAGTTTGGTGCGTGCGGCTTTTTCGAGGATGTCTTTCATGGTTGTTTTTGGGATTCGGGATTCGGGATTCGGGATTCGGGATTCGGGATTCGGGGTTCGGGATTCAGGGTTCGGGATTCAGGGTTCGGGGTTCGGGGTTCGGGGTTCGGGTTTTGCCGAATCC
>JAIOJV010000012.1 GCA_019911805.1 Gammaproteobacteria bacterium | reverse complement strand
ACCCTGGAGGGGGAGTTCAAGCGGGAGGAGTGAGGAGCAAAATCCAAACCCCAAACCCGATTTTAGCCACGGAAAGACACGGAAAATACTAATGTAAAGGCCCAGTGCTCAAACTGCGCGATCAGCGGATGAGGTTTGTCGACTAGCTCCAAGCAAACTGCGATTGCTATCTCGGCTTTTACATTCATAACTTTCCGTGTCTTTCCGTGTCTTTCCGTGGCTAAAAAGGGTTTGTCTTTTGCGCCTAACGCCTCACGCCTCACTCCTCACGCGAAGGAATACCACCCGGCGATGCGCCGTCTCCATTCCCGAGGCTTTCACTCCACCCGGCCATCCAGTATCTTGCCGCTATGCCTGATTCCCACTGCATCGTGCTGTGCACGGTACCGGACGCCGACCAGGGTGCCGCGTTGGCAGAGGGGCTGGTGGCAGACCGGCTCGCCGCGTGTGTGAACATCGTGCCCGGCCTGACCTCGGTCTACCGGTGGCAGGGCGCGGTGCAGCGCGACACCGAATGTCTGCTGCTCATCAAGACGCGGCAGGACCGGTTCGAGGCCCTGCGCGATGTCTTGCAGGCCCGGCATCCTTATGAACTTCCTGAAATTATTGCTGTCCCAGTGAGTGACGGCCTGGCCGCCTACCTCGCCTGGATAGATAGCAGCATCGACAGCAGCCTGGATACGACTCCATGACCCGAACCCACCCGCGCATCTTCTCCTTCCTTGTCGTCCTGCTGTGGTTGACCGCGCCGGGCCTGGCGTCGGCGCAATGGGGGGACGACGAACTGCTGGAACCGGATAAGGCCTTCGCCTTCGACGCGCGTGTCACGGGGCCCGAGCGTGTCCGGGTCGAGTGGCAGGTGGCCGACGGCTACTATATGTACCGCAGCCGCATCCAGCTCAAATCCGATACCCCCGGCATCACCCTCGGCGCACCGGTCTTTCCGGATGGCAAGGTCACGGACGACGAGTTCTTCGGCCGGGTGGAGATCTACCGCGGCGCCGTACCCATCGACATCCCGGTGCTGCGCGCCGCCGGCGCACCCGCCGAACTGAAACTCGTCGCCATTTCGCAGGGCTGCGCCGATCTGGGCATCTGCTATCCACCCCATACCCAGACCGCCCAACTCGACCTCGCAGCGGCGGCCCCGGTCGCCGCTGCCGCAACGGCCACGAAAACCGATAAAGCGGCCGCCGACCCCCTCGAAAAACTGTCCGCCTTCGGTCGCGATCTCGGCCGTGATCTCGGCTTCGGCTTCGGCGACGGCAACGACTTCCTCGATCCCGAGATCGCCTTTCAGCCCTCGGTAATCGCCAGCCCCGACGGCACGGCGCTCATCGTGCGCTGGGACATCGCGAAAGACTACTATCTCTACCGCGACAAGCTCCGCATCACGCTGGAGGACGGCGCGGGCATCGCGTTACAGCCCGCGCAGTTCCCGGCCGGCGAGATCAAGGACGACGAGACCTTCGGGCGGGTCGAGGTCTATCACGACGGCGTCGAGGCGCGTGTCCCGCTCACCCGTACGTCGACTGCGCCGACCGCCGCACGCGTGACGCTCGGTTACCAAGGCTGCGCCGAGGCGGGCATCTGCTATCCGCCGCAGACCAAGGATCTGGTCGTCGACCTGCCCGCCGCGCTGGGCATCGGCACGGCAGCCGCCGCACCCCCAACCACGGCAGCTCCGGTCGCCGCGGCGATGACGACGGCCGCGGACACGTCCGCCCCGCTCGCCGAGCAGGACCGCATCGCCGCGCGACTGGCCAGCGGCAATGTGCTGCTGACCATGCTGACCTTCTTCGGCTTCGGCCTGCTGTTGTCGTTCACTCCCTGCGTGTTCCCGATGATCCCCATCCTGTCGAGCATCATCATCGGTCAGGGCGAGAAGATCACCACCGGCCGCGCCTTTACCCTGTCGCTGATCTACGTGCTGGCCATGGCCCTGACCTATACCGGTGCGGGTGTCGCCGCCGGACTGTCGGGCGAGAACCTGCAGGCGGCCTTCCAGAACCCCTGGATCCTGGGCAGCTTCGCCGCCGTGTTCGTGTTGCTGTCCCTGTCGATGTTCGGTTTCTACGAACTGCAGATGCCGGCCTCGCTGCAGAGCAAACTGAGCCAGGTCAGCGGCCGGCAGAAGAGCGGCTCGCTCACGGGCGTCGCGATCATGGGCTTCCTGTCGGCGCTGATCGTCGGCCCCTGCGTGGCCGCGCCGCTGGCCGGTGCGCTCATCTACATCAGCCAGTCCGGCGACCCGTACCTGGGTGGGGCCGCGCTGTTTGCGTTGAGCATGGGCATGGGCGTGCCGCTGCTGATCATCGGCACGGGTGCGGGCAAGTACCTGCCCAAGGCGGGTGGCTGGATGAACATCGTCAAGGCCGTCTTCGGTGTGATGCTGCTCGCGGTCGCCATCTGGATGCTGGAACGCATCCTGCCGGTGTCAGTCTCGATGGCCTTGTGGGCCGGGCTGCTGATCATCAGCGCGGTATACATGGGCGCACTCGACGCGCTGGACGTGGACGCCACCGGCTGGCACAAGCTCTGGAAGGGCCTCGGCCTGATCCTGCTGGTCTACGGTGGGCTGCAGCTCGTCGGCGTGGCCACCGGCGGGCGCGATGTGCTGCAGCCGCTGCGCGGCGCTGCATTCTCCGGCAATGCGACGATGGCGACCGCCCGCACCCAGGTGGAATTCCGCAAGATCAAGTCCGTGGAGGACCTGGAGCGCGAAGTACGTCAGGCCAGCGCGCAGGGCAAGGGTGTGATGCTGGATTTCTTCGCCGAGTGGTGTACCGACTGCCATCGCATGATCAAGAACACCTTCAGCAACAGCGGCGTGCAGGCCGCGCTCGGCAACGTCGTCACGCTGAAGGCCGACGTGACCGCCAACGACGACGTCGACAAGGCGCTGCTCAAGCACTTCGGCCTGTACGGCCCACCGGCCATCCTGTTCTTCGGCACCGACGGCCAGGAGCTCGCGCGCCAACGCGTGGTCGGCTACATGGATGCGGAGAAGTTTACGGCGCACGTGCAGCGGGCGTTCGGGGGGTTTTAGGG
>JAIOJV010000011.1 GCA_019911805.1 Gammaproteobacteria bacterium | reverse complement strand
CACCACAGTCCTTTTGCGGGGAAGCGAGCCTCGTGTTTGAGCTGTTCGGGCGGTACGGCGGCGCAGCCGACGTGCCGAGCGGACTGCGAGTCAGGCGAGCGCGCAAAAGGGCGAGGAGCGCAGGGAACCCCGCGCAGCGGGGCAAGTCGTCGGGGTGCCCTTTCTTTTGGTTACTTTTCTTTGGGCAAGCAAAGAAAAGTAACCCGCTCGGCAAGGGCGGAAGAAAGGCAAAGGAACAAACAACAGAAAGGAGGATAACGGCTGTTGGGGTTCGCTGCGCTCACCCCAACCTGCGTTATCTAGGAACAGCGCTCCGAACCAGGAGATTGCTTCGTTTCGCTCGCAATGACGAAGAAACGCTGCGGCCGCAATGATAAAACCAGGTTACAACTTCATCCCATCAAAAAACTTCTTCACCCCATCCAGCCACGAATGTGCCTGCGGATTGTGGGTGCTGCCACCCTGCTCCATGGTCGCGTGGAATTCCTGCAGCAGTTCCTTCTGGCGTGCACTCAGATTGACGGGAGTCTCGACCATGATGCGGCACAGCAGATCGCCGACGGGACCGCCGCGTACGGGCTTGACGCCCTTGCCACGCAGGCGGAACAGCTTGCCGGTCTGTGACTCGGGCGGAATCTTCAGCATCACCTTGCCGTTCAGGGTCGGCACTTCCATCTCACCGCCGAGCGCGGCGGTGACGATGCTGATGGGGACGTCGCAATAGAGGTTGTTGTCGTCGCGTTTGAAGATCGGATGGTCCTTGACGCGCACCTGCACATACAGATCACCCGGGGGCCCGCCATTCTCGCCGGCCTCGCCCTCGCCCGCCAGGCGGATGCGGTCGCCGGTGTCGACTCCGGCCGGCACCTTCACCGACAGGGTCTTGCTCTCGCGCACGCGGCCGTGACCGTGACAGGTGCCGCAGGGGTCGTTGATCATCGTACCGCTGCCGTGACAGCGTGGGCAGGTCTGCTGCACCGAGAAAAAGCCCTGTTGCATGCGCACCTGACCGTGGCCGCCGCAGGTGGTGCAGGTCTCGGGTTTGCTGCCGGGCTTGGCACCGCTGCCGCTGCAGGTGGTGCACTGCACCAGGGTCGGCACGCGGATCTTGACCGTGGTACCGGCGACCGCGTCATCCAGGCTGAGATCGAGGTTGTAGCGCAGGTCGGCACCACGGTAGACGCGTTGTCCACCACCGCGACCGCCGCCCCCACCACCAAAGATGTCGCCGAACACGTCGCCGAAAATGTCCGCGAAACTGGCACCGCCAGCCCCGAAACCTGCGCCGCCGGGACCCCCACCGCCCATCGAGGGATCGACGCCGGCGTGGCCGAACTGATCGTAGGCTGCCCGCTTGCGGGCATCGGTGAGGACGTCGTAGGCCTCTTTGGCCTCCTTGAATTTTTCCTCGGATTCCTTGTTGTCCGGATTGCGATCCGGATGATGTTTTTGTGCCAGACGCCGGAAGGCCTTCTTGAGCTCGGCCTCGCTGACGTTCTTCTCGACGCCGAGGACTTCGTAATAGTCGCGTTTCATGAATTCCAGGTGCTAGGTTCTAGGTTCTAGGGACGAGGGTAATCGTGGCTACCGTGTCTGGTTATCTCGCCGGTTACAATAACGGCGCCCGCCATGCCAACGCATGTCGGGCGCCGATCTCAAGATTTGTGCAGATCCAAGCGCCAGGGTCAAGGTATACACCTCCCGGCCCTGACACCTGGAACCTGGTTACTTATTTTCCTTAACTTCCTCGAACTCGGCGTCCACGACATCATCGCCGGCCGCCTCACTCTGCTGCTCCGCACCCTCGGGCGCTGCCTGACCGGCCTCGGCCTGCTGCTGATAGACACGCTGGGCCAGCTTGCCGGAGAGTTCGGCGAGGGCGGCGGTCTTGGCCGCGATCGCGTCCTTGTCGTCGCCCTTGAGTGCGTCCTGCAGCTCCGTGATTGCGGCCTCGATAGCCGACTTCTCGTCGGCCTCGACCTTGTCGCCGAGATCCTTGAGCGACTTGTTGGTCGCGTGGATCATACCCTCGGCCTGGTTGCGTGCATCGACCAGTTCGTGGAACTTGCGGTCCTCGTCGGCGTGCAGCTCGGCATCCTTCACCATGCGCTGGACTTCGTCGTCCGACAGGCCCGAGGAGGCCTTGATCTGGATCGACTGCTCCTTGCCGGTGGCCTTGTCCTTGGCGGACACGTGCAGGATACCGTTGGCGTCGATGTCGAAGGCGACCTCGACCTGTGGTACGCCGCGTGGGGCCGGCGGGATGTCGGAGAGATCGAAGCGACCCAGCGACTTGTTGGCCGCGGCCTGCTCGCGCTCGCCCTGCAGCACGTGCACGGTCACGGCGGTCTGATTATCGTCGGCCGTGGAGAACACCTGCTGTGCCTTGGTCGGGATGGTGGTGTTCTTCTCGATCAGCTTGGTCATGACACCCCCCAGGGTCTCGATGCCCAGGCTGAGCGGGGTCACGTCGAGCAGCAGCACGTCCTTGACCTGACCGCCGAGCACACCACCCTGGATGGCAGCACCGACGGCGACCGCCTCGTCCGGGTTGACGTCCTTGCGCGGTTCCTTGCCGAAGAAGCCCTGTACCGCCTCCTGCACCTTGGGCATGCGGATCTGACCGCCGACCAGGATCACGTCGTCGATCTCAGAGACCTTCAGACCGGCATCCTTGAGCGCCACCTTGCACGGCTCGATGGTGCGGGCGATGAGGTCTTCGACCAGCGTCTCCAGCTTGGCGCGGGTCAGCTTCAGGTTCAGGTGCTTCGGACCGGTCGCATCGGCCGTGATGTACGGCAGGTTGACATCGGTCTGCTGGCTGGTGGACAGCTCGATCTTGGCCTTCTCGGCGGACTCCTTGAGGCGCTGCATGGCCAGCGGGTCACCCCGCAGGTCGATGCCCTGCTCCTTTTTGAAGGTGTCGGCCAGGTGGTCGATGATGCGCTTGTCGAAGTCCTCACCACCGAGGAAGGTGTCGCCGTTGGTGGACAGCACCTCGAACTGATGTTCGCCATCGACGTCGGCGATCTCGATGATGGAGATATCGAAGGTGCCGCCACCCAGGTCATACACGGCGATCTTCACGTCGCCGCGCTTCTTGTCCATGCCGTAGGCGAGTGCCGCCGCGGTCGGCTCGTTGATGATGCGCTTGACCTCGAGACCGGCGATCCTGCCGGCGTCCTTGGTCGCCTGGCGCTGCGAATCATTGAAGTAGGCCGGCACAGTGATGACGGCCTCGGTGACCGGCTCGCCCAGGTAATCCTCGGCGGTCTTCTTCATCTTCATGAGTACGCGCGCGGAGACCTCCGGCGCGGCCATCTTCTTGCCCTGCGCCTCGACCCAGGCGTCGCCGTTGCCGGCCTTGACGATCTTGTAGGGGACCAGCTTGATGTCCTTCTGGACGACGTCCTCCTCGAAGCGGCGGCCGATGAGGCGCTTGACCGCGTACAGGGTGTTGGCCGGGTTGGTCACGGCCTGGCGCTTGGCGGACTGCCCGACCAGCACCTCGTTGTCGTCGGTGAAGGCGACGATCGACGGCGTGGTGCGGTCACCCTCGCTGTTCTCGATCACGCGCGGCTTGCCACCCTCCATGACCGCCACGCAGGAGTTGGTGGTACCCAGGTCAATGCCGATGATCTTTGCCATGCCAGTCTCTCCAAAAAGTATTTAAGTATCTGAATTTTTTACAGTGGACGATACTCGCCCGAATATGCCTTGCTACATGGAGGCGCCTGGGCGCCAATTCAAGCCCGGGCGTCGACGCGCGGCGCGTCCTCCGGTGGTCGCTTGGATACGATCACCATGGCCGGCCGGATCAGACGATCGTTGAGCAGATAACCCTTCTGCACCACCGTAACGACGGTGTTGGCCTCGACATCGGTGCGCTCCTGCAGGGACATGGCCTCGTGGAACTGCGGATCGAAGCGCTCCCCCTGGGGGTTCACCTCGACAATGCAGAACTTCTCCATGACCGAGGCGAGCATCTTCAGGGTCAGCTCACTGCCTTCCTTGAGCCTGGCCGGGTCGATGGCCTGGCCCTCCGCGGCGGCGATGCCCATCTCCAGACTGTCCTTCACCGGCAGCAGCTCGACGGCGAACCGGTCGAGCGCGTATTTGTGGGCATTCTCCAGATCGCGCTGGTGGCGCTTGCGGAGATTGTCGATCTCGGCCTGCAGACGCAGGTACTGGTTCCAGTGGTCGTCCGCCTTGGCGCGGGCATCCTCCAGGAGCACATGCAACTCGGTCTCACCGGCACCGCCGGGGCCAGTCTCTTCGAGGCTGTCTTGCAGTTCGGGACGCTGCTCATCGACCATTACTACTCTCCGTTTATCAGTAGATTAGCTCAACTTATTCATATAAAAGGATAGCTCTGCCCATCCAGCCTGCCAGGGCCGGTGGCGGCTCGATGTCCTCGACATGGGGGCTATTCCAGGGGATTCAAGGCCGCGCCCAGCAGGCGCGCGGTGGTATCGACGATGGGGATGACACGATCGTAGGCCATGCGGGTCGGGCCGATGACGCCCAGCACCCCTACCACCCGGCCCTCGACCGCGTAGGGCGAGGTCACGACACTGCACTCGTCCAGCACGTTGTAGCCGGATTCTTCGCCGATGAAGATCTGCACACCCTGAGCATCCACGCACTTGTCGAGCAGGTGCAGGATCTCGCGCTTCTGATTGAAGGCATCGAACAGGTGCCGCAGTTTCTCGACCTCGCGCAACTCGCGGAAGTCCATGAGATTGGTCTGACCGGCCACGACCACGCCTTCCTGTTCCTGCAGGTCGGTATCGAACACCCGTTGGGCCATGTCGACGGCCGCCTGCATCATGCGATTCATGTCCTCGCGGGTGCGTTGCATGTCGGCGATGATGCGGGCGCGCACGGCGGTGAAGTCCTGGCCACCGAACTGTTCGTTCAGGTAATTGGTCGCGGCCTCGAACTCGGACGCGGTATAGTCGCGGTCGACGTGGATGATACGATTCTGCACCTCACGCTCGTTGATCACCATGATGACCAGCACCCGCCGATCGGACAGCGGCAGGAAATCGATACGTCGCAACGCCGCCTGTTTGCGCCTGGGCAGGGTGACCACACCGGCCAGGTGGGTGATACCGGAGAGCAGATCGGAGGCCCGGGCGACAAGCGCGCTGCGCTCGAGATCGTACTGGAAACTGGCACGCAGGCGCTGCAGTTCGCGGCCCTCCAGCGGCTGCACCGTCAGCAGGGTGTCGACGAAGAAACGGTAGCCCTGGACCGTCGGCATGCGCCCGGCCGACGTATGCGGGGCCTTCACGAAGCCCAGGTCCTCCAGGTCCGCCATGACGTTGCGGATGGTTGCCGGACTCAGGTCCATGCCGGCATCACGGGCCAGCGTACGGGAGCCGACCGGCTCACCGTCGCGGATATAACGCTCGATCAACACCCTCAGCAGGTGCTGGGCGCGTTCGTTCAACGGGGTCGAGGTCGGGTGCGTCGCCATGGCCATCTATATATCAATGTTCCGAAGCTGCAGCCGGCGGAACCCGGCGGAATCTGGCACTCCAGCGGTACGAGTGCCAAGCTGCACGCTAACAACTGAGTCTGGGAGTGTCAAGCTGCCAGCGCTTGTAAACCTGAGAACGCACACCTGAAAAAATTGCGCCTCTTTAACAGGTTCCGGAAGCTTTGTATTGTCCGGCCTGAGTTTTTCATGCTAGGGTCAGCGGTCGATGGCAGCCACCTTCAGACATATCGGGATCATTGGCAAGCACGGGGCACCTACCGTGGGCGACACCCTGACGCGCCTGATCACCTACCTCCACGGCCGCGACCTGGCCATCAGCCTGGACGTCAGTGCGGCAGACCAATCTCCCGGCACGGACCTCCCCATCCTCGAGCGCGATGAACTGGCCGCGCAGTGCGACCTGGCGATCGTGATCGGTGGCGACGGAACCCTCCTCAACGCCGGCCGTAGTCTGACCGACGCCGACGTCCCGCTGGTCGGCATCAATCTCGGCCGCCTCGGCTTCCTGGCCGACGTCTCGCCGGACAGCATGACCGAACAGCTCGGTCATATCCTCGACGGCAACTACGCCACCGAGGAGCGCTCCCTGCTGCACGCCACCATCTGGCGCGGCGAGCGCGAACTCGACAGCAGCGACGCCTTGAACGACGTGGTGGTGCACAAGCGCGACGTGGCACGCATGATCGAGCTCGAGGTGCACATCGACGGCCGCCTGCTCAGCAGCCAGCGCGCCGACGGTCTGATCGTCGCCACCCCGACCGGTTCCACCGCCTACGCCCTGTCCGGCGGTGGCCCCATCCTGCACCCCGCCATGGATGCCATGGTGCTGGTCCCGATCTGCCCGCACAGCCTCAACAACCGCCCCATCGTAATCGACGAGGCGAGTGAGATCTGCATCGCGGTCCACACCGGCGGCGGCTACACCCAGGGACAGATCACCTGCGATGGTCAGGTCAACGTCCCCCTGTCGCCGGGCGACCGGGTCCGCATCCGACGCAAGGAGAAGCGCCTGCGCCTGATCCACCCACCGGGCTACGACTACTTCGAGATCCTGCGCCGCAAATTCCACTGGGGCAGCAGCAGCTAGGGTGTTCGGGATTCGGGGGTCGGGATTCGGGATTCGGGGGTCGGGATCATCTTGCGGCATAGCATGGTTCGGATACACTGCCCCGAATCCCGAATCCCAGATCCCGAATCCCGGATCCCAACAGCCGAATCCCGAATCCCGACCCCCAACCCTCGAATGCTCTCCCACATCCACATCCGCGATTTCGCTATCGTCGACGAACTGGAACTGGAACTCGCGTCCGGCATGACGGTGCTGAGCGGCGAGACCGGTGCCGGCAAATCCATCCTGGTCGACGCGCTCGGACTGGCGTTGGGCGACCGCGCCGGCGCCGAAGTCATCCGTCACGAGGCCGCGCGCGCCGAGATCACCGCGACCTTCCGCATCGACGCCCTGCCGGTGCTGCGGGCTTGGCTGACGTCCCATGATCTCGATGCCGACGACGACTGCCACGACTGCCAGCTGCGGCGTGTCATCGGCCGCGAGGGTCGCTCGCGCGCCTACATCAACGGCCGCCCCGTGCCGGTGCAACTGCTCAAGGAGATCGGCGAACTGCTGGCCGATATCCACGGCCAGCACGAACACCAGTCGCTGCTGCGCCGCGAGGTGCAGCGGGAACTGCTGGACGCCTGTGCCGGGCACGGCGACGACCTGACGGCGCTCGCCGCCATCTACCGCGACCACAAGGCCCGCAGCGACGAACTGGAACAGCTGCACGGTGCCGCCCAGGACCGCGGCGCGCGCAGCGAGCTGTTGCGTTTCCACCTCCAGGAGCTGGAGGCGCTCGACCTCGAGCCCGATGAGCTGCCGCGACTGCATGAGGAACACGGCCGCCTGGCCAACGCCGGGCGCCTGCTGGAAGCCTGCCAGCGTGCCGTGGCCGCGCTCTACGAGGACGAGGTCTCGGCCACCGGCCTGCTCGGCCACGCCCACACGGAACTGAGCGAGCTGCTGCACTTCGACCCCGCACTGCAGCCGGTCTGCGCGCTGCTCGACAGCGCGCTCATCCAGGCGCGCGAGGCCAGTGACGAGCTGCGCGACTACACCGACCGCGTGGACCTCGACCCCGGTCGACTGGACTGGCTGGACCGGCGTCTGGCGGCGCTCCAGCAGGTCGCGCGCAAGCACCGCGTCAAACCCGAAGAGCTGCCCGACCGGCTCGAGCGCAGCCGCGCCGAACTCGCCCGGCTCGAGCATGCCGACGAACACTTCGAGACGCTGGAACACGATATCGCCCGCCTGGCCGCGGCCTTCGAGACGCTGGCACTGCAGGTTCGCGCCCGCCGCCGCCAGGCGGCCGAAGAACTCGGCCGGAACATCACCGCCGCCATGCACGAACTGGGCATGTCCGGCGGACGCTTCGAGGTCGCGCTGGCGCCGCTGCCGAGCGGCGAACTCACCCGCCATGGCCTGGACCGCATCGAGTTCCATGTCAGCACCAATCCCGGCCAGCCACCGGCACCACTGTCCAAGGTCGCCTCGGGCGGCGAGCTGTCGCGCATCAGTCTCGCCATCCAGGTGATCGCCACCCATGGCAGCGATATCCCGACGCTGGTGTTCGACGAGGTGGACAGCGGTGTCGGTGGCGGTATCGCCGAGGTGGTCGGCCGGCAGCTGCGCACGCTGGGCGGGCGCCGCCAGGTGTTGTGCGTCACCCACCTGCCACAGGTCGCCGCGCAGGCGCACCAGCACTGTCAGGTGCAGAAGCTCACCGCCGCCGGGACCACCCGCACCCGTATCCGCCGTCTGAGCGATGCGGAACGCGTGGATGAGATCGCCCGCATGCTGGGCGGCCTGGAAGTGACCACGCAGACGCGCGCGCATGCCAAGGAGATGATCCAGCGGGCACAGCGGCCCGCCCCCGAACGGAAGCGGCGCGGTTCTCGCACTTAGCGCGCGGCGGCCTCCTTGCGGCAGGTCGCACAGATACCGTAGATGTACAGGCTGTGATCGGTGATCTCATAGCCGGCGTTCTCCGCGATGACGCGCTGCCGCTGTTCGATGACCTCATCCATGAATTCATCGACCCGCCCGCATTTCACGCAGACGATGTGATCGTGGTGCGTACCCTCGTTGAGTTCGAACACCGAGTGCCCGCCCTCGAAGTGATGTCGGCTGACCAGATCCGCCGACTCGAACTGGGTGAGGACGCGGTACACCGTCGCCAGACCGATGTCCTCGCCCTCCTCGAGCAGCGCCTTGTAGATGTCCTCGGCACTCATATGTCGGTCCCGGGAGTGGCTCGCGAGGATCTCCAGGATCTTCATCCGGGGCAGCGTAACCTTCAGGCCGGCCTTGCGTAACTCGTGTGAATCCATGATCTTGTCTCCACCTTGCAGCGTGTAATCGCACCGCGGCTGGGGTATCATGCCGACCCATTCGGCGCAGCCCGCTAAGGCTCGATATATATGCAAAAGCTTCTCATTCCTGCCCTGGTGTTGGCAAGTCTGCTGGTGACGGGATGCACCTCGGTGGAGCGCATCCCCTTCATCCACCGCATCGACGTACAACAGGGCAACGTCATCACCCAGCAGATGGTCGATCAGCTGAAGCCGGGCATGTCCAAACGCCAGGCGCGCTTCACCCTCGGTTCGCCACTGCTCGTCGACACCTTCCATCAGGACCGCTGGGACTTTCTCTATCGAATGGAGCCTGGCAAGGGCGAGATCGAGCAGCAGCGTGTCACCTTATACTTCAAGGACGATCAGCTCGTGCGCATCGATGGCGACTATCGCCCGCACCCGCAACCCGAACTCGCCGCCGCCGGCCCGGAATCGACCACGGTCGTCGTCCCGCCGCAAAAGCGCAAGGCACGCGGCATCCTCACCCGCATGTGGAACTGGATGGGCTTCGGCGAGGACGAGATTTAGGG
>JAIOJV010000010.1 GCA_019911805.1 Gammaproteobacteria bacterium | reverse complement strand
CCCTAGGACCTAGGACCTAGAACCTCAAATCACATACACCGCGTCCGCGGCCAGGATGGCGTCGGCGAGCTGACCGATGCCGGCGTCGGTCGCGGCATCGAGGGTCTCGATCGGCACTTCGGCGAACTCCAGGGCCTCGAGCTGCAGCGCGGTCTCCGCGTCGTCGTCGAGGCCACCGAGTGCCGCGACACGCACCTCGTCGTCGAGCAGGGTCAGGCCGCTGGCCATGCGCAGCGCCTCAGGCTTGTCGTGCTGGGCGATCACCAGGATCGTCTTGCGTGCATCTGTCATGGTGTACCTCTAAAGAAACACTGAATGAGTCAAAACCGCAGTTGCCACGGAAGCACACGGAACCACACAAAAGACGAGGCTGGGGCATACCTGCAACCCGCGTATCTCGGTGCGTTTCCGTGGCTGAAGTACGTTTTTCGGGTAATTTTCCACGGAACCACGCGGAACGACTCAGAAAAGGGGAATGAGACACGTTTTGCATTCCGTGTTTTCCGTGTGTTTCCGTGGCTGGATTGAGTTTTTCGGGTCAGTCACCCACTGCCATGTCGACGAAGGTAACAACGTGCTTTTTCTGAAAATTTCTCAGAGCACCAGCACGTGGTCGCTGTTCCTGACCAGCTCGGCGTCCTGATACTGGCCGCCGATCACGATCTGGCTGTGGCTGTCGTCGACCCGCAGACCTTCATCCGCATAGCGCTCGACGCTCAGTTCACACACCGCGACCTGCGTGGCGGCGACGGCCGGTGCGCCGGTGAAGGCGGGATCGGCGAGCAGCAGCGCGCCGCGGTCATTGAGGAAACACCGGCAGGTCCAGCCGCGCGTCTGTGCCGCCGCGAGCAGGGCCACCGCCGCGGCACCGTGCCGGTCGTCGGTCACTACCAATCCGAATCGCATGAGGACTCCCATCATCGAGGCGCGGTGAAGAATGCACCGCGCCGTCCAAACCGGTGCGTCAGGCTGCGTCTCGACGCACCCTACAAGATCCCGGCCCCCGTAGCAGCGCCATTCCTGCCGCGATCACGGTCGGATCATCCGCCCGACCCAATCGCACCAGGAATGGCGCTCCTACATCAAAACCTCTTCCGTGTGGCCTCGTAGGATGCGTCGAGGCGCAGCCTGACGCACCACATACCGAAGGCGTCTCAGGCCTTGCGGATGCGCCAGCGGAAGCTGCCGCCGTCGTCGCTGCGCTCGATCAGCTCGTCGCCGTCGGCCTCGCACATGGCCATGATCGATTCACCCGAGGAGGGGTTGTCGAACATCAGGGTGAGCACGTCACCGCTCTCCAGTTTGCCCATCACCTTCTTGGTGTACATCTGCGGGTGCGGGCAGACATAGCCTGTCACATCCAGCGTGTAATCATGGTCGCTGACCTTCTCGAATTTCACTGCCATTGCCGTATCTCCTACGTTCTTTCCATTTCAATACAGAGCGCGCCGCTGCCTGCGGCCGCGCTCAGATCGCCAGGTCGTCGCCGGCGCGCCAATTCATCCAGGCATTGAAGCCCTTCACACCCAGCCAGCCACCCACGGCCATGCCCGCCAGGAACACCCAGCCGGACATGTCGCCGTTGGTGACGGTGGCGAAGAAGGCGCCGATGTTGCAGCCCATGGCGATGCGTGCGCCCAGGCCCATGAGGGCGCCGCCGATGAGGGCGAACATGGCCGTCTCGAGGCTCGGCACCTTCCACTTGAACTCGCGCCGCACCAGGGCGATCAGCGCCGCGCCCAGGATGATGCCGATGGACATCCAGCCCGGTGCGTTGATCAGCGGATTGGGGATGCCGTTGTCCAGCCCGAAGTAGATGCTGTCGGTCATCTGCATGCCGGCCTTGTCCAGCAGCCAGGCACCCCACTGCGCCTCCTGGGTGGTGATGTACCAGTAGCCGGGATCGAACACGGTGTCCTGGATGGACAGACCGGCGGTGTGGCCCATGTCCACCAGCAGCTCACCGAAGTTGAAGATCTCGTAGTGCTCGCGCAGCGCGCCGGTGGCCCACATGTGACCGCCGGCCAGTACGCCCAGGGCCAAGCCGGCGATGGCGGTGTTGCGCGAGGCCGTGACCATGGACCAGATGCCACGCAGGTGATCACCCAACCCGGGCGCCGTGATCTTGTAGCGCCGCAGATAGCCCTTGCGGTAGGCGGTCTGGTAGAGAACGATCATCAGCAACAGCGACGGCAGGATCGCGCCCAGCAGGGCGTTGCCGATGAAGGCACCGCTGACCACGCCCTCGAAGTGGTTGGACAGCTGACTGCCCTGCAGATCCCAGACATAGCCGGCAGTGAACTGGTCGAACCAACCCTGCGTCACCGACAGCTCCTCGGGCATGCCCTTGGCCGCCGCGGAGGCCGTCCAGGACGCCGGGATCAGTTTGTCCGTCCAGCCGTCCATGGTCACATAGATCGCCTGGCTGAAGGAGATCGACAGCACCACCAGCATGGCGCCGATGTTGCCTTCACCGCTCTTGTAGAGCGAGCCCGAGGCACAACCACCGGTGAACACGATGCCGAAGCCGAAGATCGCGGCGCCGACGAGGATATGCCAGCCCATCGCGTTCGGATGAAAGGTGTTGACCCCGAGGACCTGGACGGCTGCCGCCGTCAGCGAAAACAGCATGACCGCAATGAGCATGCCCACCGCCATGCGCGGCACCCGCACGGCAAACAGGTCGCGTACCGCCGAGGCCATGCAGAAACGGCCGTACTGGAGAAAGATACCGTAGCCGATGCCGAACCAGATATAGACCAGCAGATAGACCCAGCGCAGGTCCTGAGCCAGGGACCAGACCGAACCGAGCGTCACCAGGCCAACGATGGCCAACGCATACAGATTGCCCTTGTGCCCGTACCAGGCATCGGCCGACGCCGGCACACCCATGGTCGCGGCCTTCACGTCACTAGACATCGATACTCCCTCCCGTCGCACTGCAACAAACTCATTATGTACTTCAACCTTCGTTCTCCACGTAACCCTTGCGCACGTAGATGCGCCAGCCGTCCGTGCCCCGCACCGTCGCCAGATGGGTGCTGCCGAGCGTCATGCCCATCGCCGGGATGGCCTCCGCCGAACTGGCGTTGTCGACCCGCAGCTCCAGCACCTCGCCGTCCGCCATCTGATCGAGCGCCCGCAGGGTCAGCAGTTGCGGACGCGGACAGACGGCCCCGAGGCAGTCGATGCAGACCTGCACCCGCAACGGCCCCGCGTCCAGGATCACGGTCCGATCGACGCGGCTCAGCGCGCTGACGCGCTGCTGTCTGTGCCCGCCGAACCACCACATCACGCGGCCTCCTCCCGGCGCTGCGCTGCCCTGGAAGGGCTGGCGCCCACAGGCTCCATATGCAGCAATCGTGCCTTATCAATTTTATATATTAATTTCATTACCTTATAACCATTCTCTGGATCCGGAACTGATTTATTATGCAACCGCCGCCGGCCGCTGACGGGCGGCGGCGGATTTTGCAATGCACCCGGCGACGCACAGCGGGCATGGATGCAACGCCCGGTCGTCGCAACCTGGAAGGATAGCCGGTTGACCCGGGGAATGGCCGCGTAAATCGGGGATGGCCACGGAAACACACGGAAGAACACGGAATATAAACCCCTCTACATCACCACCTTCCGTGTTTTTCTGTGTGTTTCCGTGGCCCCATTCCAGACTCAGAGGTCGAAATACACACCCAGCCCGGTGTAGCGCAGGCGCTCGTCGTAGAACTGACCATTCGGTGAATAGCCGCGGTAGTGCTCCAGCATCAGGCGGATCTCGCGCGACTGGCGCACGAAGGCGAAGCCGAGCTGGTAGGAGCGGTTGTGCCGCCAGCCCTGCTCCTGCTCCGCCTGCCAGTCGATGGCGCCGACCAGTTGCCAGTTGCCAAGCACATTCGGCCGCCGGTATTCGAGGCCGGCCTGCGCGTGCAGCGGGTCGAGATCGGGTTCGCTGTGCAGGATCACGCCGCCACCGCCGTAGAAGCGCCAGTCGCGCCAGTCGTAGGAGGCCAGCACCTCCCAATCCTCATAACTCAGATTGACGCGCTCCAGATCGGCGTTGCCGAGCAGGAACTCGTCACCCAGGTGCGAGCTCTGGTGATAGATGCGCGTCAGAAACGACCAGGGGCCGCGGCGGTACGACACCGGGATGCCGATCCAATAGTCCGCATTGACCAGATCGAAGGACGGCGCATCCAGATTGAACACGGCGAACACGGCGCCCTGCAGTCCGATCTGCGACACGCCGGACTCCCCGAACAGGCCGCTGGCGAAGCCGAAGTAGTCGCCGAAGGAGACGCTCGCCGCGTTGAAGTGCTCGGCGGCCGCGTAGCGGTGGTAGCGGATGGCGAACTGCGGCTGGCGCGGGTCGGCGATCAGTGGTTTGAACAGATCGTCCACGGGCAGGGCCTCGATGGTGACCGGTGCGGCCTGCACCTGCCCAGCCGTCTGTCCGGCCGTCTGCCCCTCCGGGGACCCCGTCTCCGCTGCGGCCTCCGGCGGCGCCGCCTCCACCTCCACAGCGGCGACCTCCGCCACGGCCGACGTACACTCCGGCCGTTCCTGCCACTGCACCCGCGCGAAACGGCCGGTCGCGGTCAGCGCCTCTGCCACGGCGGTGCGTCCGGGATTCGGTCCGCAGGCCGCCTCACTCAGCACCAGCCGCCCGTCATCATGGGCGGCCAGCACCTGCACCTGGCGCCCGGCGAAACGCAGATCCAGTACCGCCCGGGCATACCCTTGCAGGAAATCGGCCGCGACATCGGCGCCGGCCGGGACCGGCAGCACCGCCAAGCCCAGGGCCAGCGCGGCGAGCGCGATCGGCGCGCCCGGGCGCGCCGACCGGCGCAGCCCGAACGACTGTATGGATGGCCGCATGAACATCTCGCTCCGTAAGTCGGGCAGGCACTTGCATGCCCTGTGACAGGTGGCCGATTATCGGCGACGGTTGCCTCCGGCGCCAGCGGCAGACTGCTCCAGACCGCTGTGCAGCGCAGCACTTGCAAGCACTGCGAGACATACCTGTTTTCTCAGTGCTGCCCCATAAACTCCGCAACCTGCGGCGGCCGGCGGACCGAATCCGGGGTGCGCAAGAACCGGGTGGGCGCGCCCGGCCACCCGTGGCAGGATGCGCACATGCACGACTATGAACGTATCACCCGCGTCATCCGCTATCTGGACGCGCACCACGGGGAGCAGCCGGACCTGGCGACGCTGGCTGCACAGGCCGGCCTGAGCCCCTTCCACTTCCACCGCCTGTTCTCGACCTGGGCCGCGGTGACACCGAAGGACTTCCTGCAGTGCCTGACCGTCGCACACGCCAAGGCGCGGCTGCGCGGCGGCGACAGCGTGCTGGCCGCCGCCCTGGGGGCGGGCCTGTCGGGACCGGGACGGCTGCACGATCTGTGCGTCACGCTGGAAGCGGCCTCCCCCGGCGAAGTGAAGTCCGGCGGCGCCGGCTGGACACTCACCGCCGGCTTCGCCGACAGCCCCTTCGGCACCTGTCTGATCGCCGCCGGCCCACGCGGTATCTGCCACCTCGGTTTCGTCGCCGCGGCAGACGACACCGCGGAATGGGCGGAGCTGCAGGCCGCCTGGCCGCAGGCGCACCTGTGCCGCGACGACGCACTGGCCGCACACCTCGCCGCGCGCATCTTTACGCGGGCCGGCGCCCCGCCCGGTGCGCAGACGCACCAACCCCTGCGCGCCTTCGTGCGCGGCACAACCTTCCAGGTGCAGGTGTGGCGTGCACTGTTACGGCTGCGGCCCGGCACGCTGGTCAGCTACGGCCAACTGGCCACCGCGCTCGCCCGACCGGCCGCGGCCCGCGCGGTCGGCACGGCCATCGGCCGGAACCCCCTCGCCTACCTCGTCCCCTGCCACCGCGTGATCCGCGAGACCGGCGTCGTCGGCGACTACCGCTGGGGCCGCGAACGCAAGCGCGCGATGCTGGCGTGGGAGAGCGCAGCGATCGACGGCGACCACGTACTCTGACCCTTTGATTGGTCCACGGTATCAAGCTCAAGATGCCGGTGGTGTACTACTCCACCCTTATGAGCGTGGCCTACGGCAAGAACGGCAAGGAAGCGTGTCTCGACGCTCACATCATCGCCGCGAAACGGTTGAAGGAGATTGCCGGGAAGTGGCTGTTGCGGAAGGGGGTGCGGTAAGGAGGCGCGGAAGAGGACGGGCGTAAGCCTGCACTCTGTCCCTGATGATACTCAAAACGCCCCTCGCACGAGGGGCGTTCATTCATGACGTCGCGACGCGGCTGTCAGCGTCGACGCGCGGCGGCACCGAGGCCGAGCAGGCCGGAGGCCAGCAGCAGCAGCGCGCCGGGCACCGGAACCGGTGTGATTTCCAGGCGGGCATTGAAATCGATACTGTCACCGGCGCTGAGGTCGAAGGCGAAGGCCATGCCCATGGAGGTGATGGGCCCGCCGGCATCGTACACGAAGGTCACCGCGGGATCGATATTGGGACCGACGCTGCCGGTCAGCGGCGTGGTACCACTGTCAATAATGATATTGCTGCCGAAGATGGTCGACACCGTCGCACCGTTGATGGTGCCGGACCAACTGATGTTCGACAGCGTAATATCACCGTCGCTCGCCCAATCGTAGCCCATCTGCGCATCGACCACGTTGGCGGGGTTGAAGCTCGGCGACACCAGGCCGTTCAGCGTGATGACGAAATGCTGCGTGCTGCTGCTGGTGTTGGTGAAGCTGAGGCTGTTGATCTGGATGAACGGATCGGTATTGGAGTTGAGATCCCAGCCGAAGTCCCAGAGGTTCGGGTCGGAATGCTCGCCGGTCACCCAACCCGTATCCAGGGTCCAGTCGTGATGGGGGTCATCACCGATAGTGACATTCATACTCAAAGCGCTGGCGGCGCCCGCCCACAGGCCGCACGCCAGCACGACCGTCAGTGCGCTACCTTTCCTGAAATCCATGTGCCGCTCCTCCGTTTCTCGACGTCTGCCGCGTCTGAATGATTCGTGAACAACTCTTGCTAATGCTGGCCAACTCGCTGTGCCCATACCGGCCGCTGGTGCGGACCACCGTGACGGCCAACGACGCACTCGGCAGGGCAACGGTACTCCAACTGCGCTCAAGGTGTGCAATTTCCATGCGCATTATATTTTTATACGAAAATTCATAAAGATAGCGTTCTACGTCGGTTGCCCGCCGTACCAATCTGTCAGGAAATCCGACACCCCTCTGTCGGGACCGGATCCAGCGCCCTGGTGAACATGCTGTATGTTCAAGAGCTTGTCCGCAGAAGCGCCCACGAAGCCGGCGTCGGAAAATATTACTGGGATGTGACACTGCAGGACAGATGGCCCCGGACACACATGGAAAGACATGGAAGGTGTGACACACGGGGTTTGAATTCCGTGTTCTTCCGCGGATCTCCGTGACCCAGACGGATGTTCGTGAAGTCGATCGCAGACCCCGCATACCGGGACGGCAGGCCGCACCGCGACGCCATCCCGGTGGAAACCGCGCCGGCTTGGCGTTAGCATCTACGGCCAACCCGCTTCCCGCGAAAGGCCTGTCGTGGATCGGTAAATCCGGGACAGATTTATTTATCCGGTCGTATTGTTGGCCGCCCCGGCTTTCGATGCTCGATGCGGCGCCCAAGAATATGTTCAACCTCGTCAATAAAACGCCCACTCCCCGTCAACTGTCCACGCTGCACGGCTGTCCTGATCAACCTCCACTCGCCTTCCGGTATCGCTGCCGTCAAAAACGTCCGGTGACTGACTTGTCGTTCTAGTGCATCGTTCCCGAGCGCCACGTAGCCGGGATTCTCGTCCAGCCAGTCGCATCGCTCGGTCCCCAGGTGGTGCCGCGCACTCGACCAGGGGTACTGTTCCGGCGCCTCCACCATTCGCGCGCGCACCGGATTCAATTCTATGTAACGGACGCAGGCCAAGAGATACGCATCGCTGTCCACCGGACTCGATTTGTAACGGCCCTCCCACAACGTCCCCGTCCTCCCTTCCAACGCATTGTGATAACGCGTCTGACGCCCCGCGACCCGCTTCATCAACCGGCCCAGGCCACTCACCTCTTCCCCAAGCCCCAGAAGCAGATGCACGTGGTTGGTCATCAAACAGTACGCGTACACCTTGATGCCGAATTCCACTTTGAACTCGGCAAGCGCATCCAGATACCGTAAATAATCCCGCGTCTCTGCAAATACCACCTGCCGATTATGCCCGCGCTGAACCACATGATGCGGGTAGTTCGGCAGCATGACCCTGCCCATCCCTGGCATGATCCCGCTCCTTAGTCTGTCTTAAATAAATCTGTCCCCGTTTTCCGTTCTTAGTAGGGTCGAGGGCTGGCGCGCCAGTACAGGTCGAAGTTTGTATTCCCCGTTGCTCGCCCCTTTCGGTTGGCGAGTGTCACAGTATCTCGACCATGCCACGTTTCCAGCCCCCGCCTCGTCAAACGCAGCGTGCGGATT
>JAIOJV010000009.1 GCA_019911805.1 Gammaproteobacteria bacterium | reverse complement strand
GGATTCAGGATTCAGGATTCGGGAAGGAGTGTGACTGCCTCGGTTGGGGTGTAAATACCCCGAATCCCGAATCCCAAACCCCAAACTCCGACCTTCAGCCCTTCAACAAGGAAAAATAATGAACGTTGATTTCCCACTGATCCTGGTCCTGGCCAGCGCCATCACCGGTCTCGTCTGGCTGCTGGATGCATTGCTGTGGGGGCGTGGGCGCTCCAAGGATGCCAAGGAACCGGTACTGGTCGAGTATGCCAAGGCCTTCTTTCCGGTTATCTTCATCGTGCTCGTTCTGCGTTCGTTCATCGCCGAGCCCTTCCGTATTCCATCCGGCTCCATGATGCCAACGCTGTTGGTGGGTGATTTCATCCTGGTCAACAAGTTCGCCTACGGTCTGCGTCTGCCGGTGCTGAACAGCAAGGTCGTGGCGGTGGGCGAGCCGCAGCGCGGTGACGTGGTGGTGTTCCGGTATCCTGAGGACCCCAGCATCGACTACATCAAGCGTGTGGTCGGGCTGCCCGGTGATCGTATTTCCTATCACGATAAAATTCTTCATATCAACGGGGTGGCGATGCCGCAGGCCGAGATCGGCCGCTATGTCGGCATCGGTTCGGGGGTATCCAGTTCGGGCGCGAGCCTGCGCGAGGAGCGACTCGGCGACGTGGTTCATCAGATCCTGGTACGGCCCGGCAGCGGTGGCGTCGAGGGTGAGATCGAGGTGCCGGCGGGCCACTATTTCATGATGGGCGACAATCGTGACAACAGTAAGGACAGCCGCTATTTCGGTCCAGTGCCGGAGGCCAACCTGGTCGGGAAGGCCTTCATGATCTGGATGAACTGGGACAGCGCCGCCGGGGGCGTGGAGTGGGACCGTCTCGGACAGACCATTGACTGACAATCGACGACTTGAGGGGGGGCTATGCGGACACTGCAATCGCAACGTGGTATGACGGCCATCGGCTGGATCATCGTACTGGGCCTGATCGGCTTCTTCGTGCTGTTGGCGCTGCGTCTGACGCCGGGTTACCTGGAATATTTCAGTGTCGCGAGCGCCATCGAGTCGCTGGAGAACGAGCCGGAAATCGGGTCGAAGACGACGGCTGAGATCCGCTCGATGCTGGACAAGCGTTTCAGCGTGAACGACGTCACGAGCATCTCCGGCCGGGATGTGAAGGTGGAAAGTCAGGGTGGCCGGATGCGCATATCGGTGGACTATGAGAAGCGCGTGCCGGTGCTCGGCAATATCGATGCAGTCGCCACCTTCAAGAAGGAGGTCGAGGTAGTGCGGCGTTGATCGACTCCGAGGACGCACTGCTGCGGCGACTGAGGTACCGGTTCCGTGAGCCGGTGTTCCTGGTCAACGCGCTCACCCACCGCAGTGCCGGCGGGTGCAGCAATGAACGGCTGGAATTCCTCGGCGACGCTGTCCTCGGGCTGGTGATCGCCGAGGTGCTCTACCGGCGCTATCCCGAGGCGAGCGAGGGCGAACTCAGCCGGCTGCGCGCCGCCCTGGTACGTGAGCAGACGCTGGCGGAACTGGCGCGCGACCTGGATCTGGGCGAACATCTGCGCCTGGGGTCCGGCGAACTCAAGAGTGGTGGCTACCGGCGCGAATCCACCCTCGCCGACGCCCTCGAGGCGGTCCTCGGCGCCATCTATCTGGACAGCGGTTTCGCACCCTGCGCCACGGTGATCCAGGCACTGTATGCGGCGCGCCTTGCCGCGCTACCGGCAGAGCCCGTTGCCACCAAGGATGCCAAGACCCGGCTGCAGGAATTCCTGCAGGCCCGCCATCAGCGCCTCCCCGAGTATGCTGTCGTTTCGGTCCGTGGCAGCGCCCATGAGCAGGTCTTCGAGGTGGAATGCCGACTGACAGATGTGGGGCAGGAGGCCCGCGGCACGGGCCGCAGCCGCCGCCACGCCGAGCAGCACGCGGCACAGCACATGCTGGAAGTGCTCGGTGTGGATGCCGACTGACCGTTTCCGAGGGTCGTACAAGACCCGCAAACCACAAAGGACACGAAGGACATGAAGGCTTATGCTGTCCGGAGTGCCCAAGGGGCATGCTGTCCCGGGGCTCGAGGTGGGCCGTGATTTGTGGGGATCGGTATCTTTTATGAGTGACGCCTTTGTGTCCTTCGTGTCCTTTGTGGTTGTAAGCGGATCAGGGTGTCGTATATGAGCGAAGAGGCCTTTCGTTGTGGCTACGTGGCGCTGGTGGGACGGCCCAATGTGGGCAAGTCGACCCTGCTCAACGGCCTGCTCGGCCAGAAGATCAGCATCACCTCGCACCGCCCGCAGACTACCCGCCACCGTATCCTCGGCATCAAGACGCTCGCGGCGGCCCAGATCGTCTATGTGGACACACCGGGACTGCACCAGGGCGACCGCAAGGCCCTGAACCGCGCCATCAACAAGGCGGCGGTCACGGCACTGCACAGTGTCGATGTCGTGGCGTTCATGGTGGAAGGTACCCGTTGGGATACTGAGGATCAGTGGATCCTGGACAAGCTCAGGGACGTGCAGGTCCCTATCATCCTGGTGGTGAACAAAGTCGACCTGCTGGAGGACCGGGCACTGTTGCTGCCGCATCTGCAGAGCCTCGCAGCACGGTTTCCCTTTGCCGACGTGGTGCCGCTGTCGGCGCGTGAGCGCGACAATCTGGACAGCTTCGAGGCCTGTGTGGTGCGTCATCTGCCGCAGGCGCCACCGATTTACCCCGAGGATCAGATTACCGACCGTAGCGAGCGCTTCCTCGCCGCCGAGCGGGTGCGCGAGAAACTGTTCCGCAAGCTGGGCCAGGAAGTACCCTATGGGCTGACAGTGGAGATCGAACAATTCAAACAGGAAGGTAACCTGCGCCGCATCCACGCACTGATCTGGGTGGACCGTGACTCCCACAAGGCCATCGTCATCGGCAAGGGCGGGGTGCTGCTCAAAGAGGTCGGCAGCGAGGCGCGCCGTGACCTGGAGCAGCTGTTCGACGGCAAGGTGTTCCTGCAGCTGTGGGTCAAGGTGAAGGCAGGCTGGGCCGACGACGAACGCGCCCTGCGCAGCCTGGGGTATGGGGGGGAGGAGTGAGGTGTAAGGCGTAAGGCGTAAAAACCTTATTGGCCACGGAAACACACGGAACAACACGGAAATATTTATAAGGCCACGGGCTCGCACATCTGCAACGCCTGCGCCATTGCACAAGCCAGCCCTAGGGGCCGCGGTCATTCGCTCTACGGTTTCGCAATATTTTTTCCGTGTTGTTCCGTGTGTTTCCGTGGCTAAAAAGGGGTTTGTCTTTTGCTCCTCACGCCTCCCGAAGGATCAGCCATGAGCCACCCCACACAACTGCAGCCGGGTTACATCCTGCACCAGCGGCCCTACCGGGACACCAGTCTGTTGCTGGAGGTGTTCACGCGTGATCATGGGAGGCTGGGGCTGGTGGCGCGGGGTGCGCGCGGACCGCGGGGGCGCAACCGCGGCCTGCTGCAGCCGTTTCAGCCGCTGCTGCTGAGCTGGTCGGGGCGCGGTGAACTGGGGACGTTGACAGGCATCGAGACCGCCGGCGCCGCGCGGCACCTGCCGGGAGCGGTGCTGTATTCCGGCTTTTATCTGAATGAGCTGCTGCTGCGGCTGCTGCAGCGCCTGGACCCGCATCCGGCCCTGCATGCCGCCTACGCACAGGCGCTCGTGGCCCTGCCGGACGCCACCCCGCGCGCCCTGCGCCTGTTCGAGAAGACGCTGCTGGAGGAGCTTGGCTATGGCCTGCTGCTGGACCATGAGGCACACAGCGGTGCGCCGGTGGAGCCGGGGGCATGGTATATCTATGAGCTGGAGTCCGGTCCGGCGCGCACGGTGCAGCACAGCCCCAACCGGCTGGTGCTGGCAGGTTCCAGTCTGCTGTCGCTGGCCGCCGACGAGCTGCACGATACGCAGAGCCTGAGCGACGCCAAGCGCCTGCTGCGCGCCGCGCTGGGCCTGTACCTGGGCGGCCGGGAACTGAAGACCCGCGAGGTCTTCGCAGCGATTGTTACGCCAGGTTCTAGGTCCTAGGTTCTAGGGCCGAGGTGGGGGTAGAAGATTTTCCCTCGGCCCTAGAACCTAGGACCTAGAACCTGGAACCTGTACAGGGTGGGCGCCTGATTTGCCATACGCATTTTTCCGTGTTGTTCCGTGGATTCCGTGGCCAAAAGGGATTTTTCTCCTCTGGCACGATGTGTAGCCAATAATACGGACCACTGTGTAAATGAAAGTTTCAGGGCCGAGGTGAAGGTAGAAGGCTCTCCCTCGGCCCTGGAACCTAGGATCTAGGACCTGCTTTGATCTTCGGCATCGGCACCGATATCGTCCGTATCGCACGCTTCGAGGCCCTGCTCGAGCGTCACGGTGCGCGCGTTGCGGAACGTATCCTGAGTGTGGACGAGCTGCAGGAATTCACCACCGCCGCGCGTCCGGCGCGCTTTCTCGCCAAGCGCTTCGCCGTGAAGGAGGCCGTCGCCAAGGCCTTCGGTACCGGCTTCCGCGATGGCCTCAGCCTGCGGCATATCGGTGTGCACCACGATGCCCTGGGAAAGCCAGGGCTGACGTTTCATGCGCGTGCCGAGGAGTTGCGGATCGCGCTGGCGATCGGTGAAACCCACGTCAGTATCGCCGATGAGGATGAGTACGCCGTCGCCTTCGTCACCCTGTTGCGCCGCTGAGCCCGTGGCCGATGTCCGCAGGCTCAGCGTAGTGTATTCGCCGCGTTGAGCAGCAGGTCGTCGATGACGTCGAGGCAGTGGCGCTGGGCGGTCTCGATGCCCTGGCGCGCGCCACTGGGACAGGCGGCCTCCAGACGGGCGGCGGCTTGCTCCAGATCCTGCACCTGACAGTAGGCAGCTGAGCCCCGGATCTTGTGGGCCAGCTCGCGCAGGCTGGTCCAGTCGCCAGCACGGAAGGCACTGCGCAGCTGGTCGCGCTGTTGCGGCAGTTCGGCCATGAGCATGGCCAGCAGTTCGCGGGTGAGGCTCTCGCGCGCGTCATCCGTGACCGGCCCTGGTGGCTGATTTACCCGCTGTCCGGTCCAGTGCCGTACTGCCTCCCAGAGACGGTACTCGGAGATCGGCTTGATCAGGCATTCGTTGATCCCGTGCTCCGGTAGCCGTTGCAGCTCGTGGGTAAAGGCGTTGGCCGTCAGGGCGACGATCGGGGTGGCGCGGTTGGGACCACCGCCGGCGCGAATCGCCTGGGCGGCCTGCTCACCACTCATCTCCGGCATGTGCAGGTCCATCAGGATGAGATCGAAGCGGTGCCGGGTGGCAAGGTCCCGGGCCTGACGGCCGTCGACGGCATTGCTCACCTCCACGCCCAGGCTCTCCAGCTGCAGGCAGATCAGCCTGCGGTTGATCTCGTTGTCGTCGGCCAGCAGGATACGGGCACCGCGCAGGTCCGGCATCTCGGGGCGGGGGGCCTTGCGGCGCTCAATGAAGGCGTCGTCGTCGAGCGAGATCTCGAGCAGACTGAAGATATTTTGCCGCAGGGCGTCGTGCCGTACTGGCTTGGGCAGGCAGGCATCGGCGCCCAGATCACAGGTACGGTTGAGGGCGTCACGCTCGGCACTGTTGAGCAGCACCACGATCGGCCGGCCGGTGCGTTTCAGGGCCGGTAACAGTGCGGCCAGTCTGCAGCCCTCACCGCCGCCCTTTTCGGCACCCGCCACGAGCAGATCGAAGGTATCGCCGGCCGCCATCTCCCGCAGGCTGGTGCAGTCGCCGACCTCGGTCACCTCCAGGCCCCAGGATTCCAAGGCATGCCGGGTCGCCAGCCGCACCAACGGGTGGGTATCGTAGACCAGTGCACGCCGGCCCTGGGCCGGCCGGGACGCGGGTTCGGCCACCATGTCGGTCTGGCGGGCACAGCGCAGGGTGAACCAGAAGGTCGAGCCACTGCCGGGCTCGCTCTCCACACCGATGGTTCCGCCCATCAGTTCCACCAGCCTCTTGCTGATGAACAGCCCGAGGCCGGTGCCGCCGAAGCGGCGCGTGGCCGAGCTGTCCGCCTGGCCGAAGGCCAGGAACAGACGGCCCTGCTCCTCCGTGCTTAGGCCGATACCGGTGTCGGCGACACTGATTCGGAGTGAGGCGTGCGCGTCATCGTCCTCATCCTCGAGCATGACCCGCACCACGACGCTGCCACGGCTGGTGAACTTCAGCGCATTACCGAGCAGATTGAGCAGCACCTGACGGATACGGTTGGAATCACCGTAGAGGGCGAGCGGCACGTCCGAATAGATCAGCAGGATCTGCTCCAGCCCCTTCTCATGGGCGATGGGCGCCAACAGATCCATGGAATCCTCCAGCGCCTCGCGCAGATCGAAGGGAACGGACTCCGTACTGAGCTTGCCTGATTCGATCTTGGAAAAATCCAGGATGTCGTTGACGATCACCAGGAGATTGGCCGCCGATTTGCGGATGGTGGCGGTGTAGTCGCGCTGCTCCTCATCGAGTGGGGTGCGCTGCAGCAGATCGACGAAGCCGAGCAGACCGTTCAGCGGGGTGCGGATCTCGTGGCTCATGTTGGCCAGAAATTCTGACTTTTCGTGGCTGGCCCGCAGGGCACGCTTGCGGGCCAGATCCAGTTCGACATTCTGGATCTCAACGGCCTCGAGCGTCTCACGCAGTTCAGCCGTCGCCTGCTCGACCTGTTCGCGCAGTTCTGCCTGGGCGTTCTCCAGGGTCTCGGCCATGACGTTGATGCCACGTTCGAGCATACCCAGTTCGCCGGTAGAGTCCACGCGCGCGCGCGCGCGCAGGTCGCCGGCGCCGAGCCGCTGGACCGCGCCGGTGAGGTTCAGGACCGGGGCGGCGACGCCGCGGCTGATGCGTAGTGCGGCGACGGCGCTCAGCACCAGCAGGGCCAGGGTAATGAGGATGCTGGTGGAGATGATCTCGTACTGACGCTGCTGGGTGGCGGTGCGCGACAGTTCGATGCGCACCCAGCCTACGGGCTGTGCATCGTGGCGTCCCCCGGCCTCCTCAAAATCCCTGACTGCCAGCCCCGCTGGCTGGATCGGTGCCTCGAATTCGAGCAGGTTGGCCGGCACGATCTCTCCCGGACCAAGGGTGTGGGACTGCACGAGGACAGCATGGGTGTGGTTCAGGATACTCACCCGCACCACGTCGGGTTCGCGCAATGCGGCATCCGCCAGATTCTGCAGGATCACGTGGTTCCCCGCGAACACCCCGTATTCGCTGGCGGGTGCCAACTGGTTGGCGATGGCCCGCCCACGGTCGGTCAGTGACTGATTCAAATCATCGATGCGGGTGTGGACGAAATAGACGCTGAGCAACACTGCGATAGCCAGTACCGGCAGGAGTACCGCCAGCAGGATGCGGCTGTGGATACCTTCGATTTTCATGGCTGACGTGGTTCCAGGTCGTGCAGCGCCTCGAACAGGGCTGCCTCGTTGAGGACGGGCAGCGCGAGCGACTGGGCCACCTGCGGGTTGACCGACACCGAATAATAGACGGGATAGCGCGGTTCGCCGAGCGCCCACTGGCCGCGGTCGGCCAGCTCGGCGATCCATTCACCTGCCTGGGTGCCGATCTGGCTGGCGGTGGAATACACGGCGGCGAGCGCGCCGGCACGCACATAGGCCTGCGAGAAGCCGATCACCGGTACGCGGTTGCGGTAGGTGGTCAGCAGGATCGCCTGCAGCGAGGAACGATTGAAGACTGTCGGGTCCGGCAGCGCCAGCAGGACGTCTACGCGCTCCAGCAGCTGGGTCAGGGGGCGGATCGGGTTGCTGTGCTCGGGGACCGACAGGATCACGGGCTCAAGACCGCGTTTCCGGGCCAGCGCGGTGAGCCGCTCGGCCTCGGCGGCTGACTGGGCCCCGGCCAGGGCACCGACCCGGCGTGCGTCCGGGAGCAGCAGTTGCAGCAGATCGAGCCGCCGCCCCAGCGGTTGATCGAGATAGACGGCACTGCGGGTGTGTGCCGCGGCCGTCCTCCCCATGTTCCCCATGTCATCCAGCAGGGCGGTGTAGTCGAATTCCGGCACCAGCAGGCTGAGCACCGGTACGTCGCCGGCATCGCGCAAGGCCACAGCAGTGGCGCGCAGACCGACCGGCACGATCAGGGTCGGCCCCTGCGCCAGCAGGTCCTGCAGACCGCCGGGCAGCGCGGCCAGGGCCTGGGTTTCCAGTTCGACGTGCCCGGGCGCCCCGACCTCCAGCGCCCGCCGCAGGCCGGCGTCGACCTCCCGGTAGGCCACCGTGGTGTCGCTGAGCAGCACCTGGATGCGCGGCGCCGCGACCACCGTGCCGCCATGCCCCAGCGTCAGCAGCAACAGGACTGTCGGCAGCGGCGCCAGCAAGCGGCCGAGCCACGGTCGGCCACCGCCGGTGGGGGGGCGGCGCGTAGCTGCAAAGTGACAGGTCCGGGTGCGGTGCATAGGTGGTGATGCATGGGGCCCGCCTCGATCAGGGCAGGCCCAGGGTCAGTTCAATGTAAGCGCGGGTATCGAACACGTTCTCATCCCTGAATTCCAGGTATTCGTCCAGCGCATTCTGGACGACGAAGGCAACGGTAGTCTGTAAGCCATTGCCGCGTAGATGCTTGGCAATACGGAGGTCCAGACGGTCCTGGGCGTCGAGCCGGTCGCCGTCCCCCAGCCATTTCATCCGGCCGACCCGGTAATAGGTGGCGCTCAAATCGATCAGGCGGGGCAGGCGGTGCATGGCGAAGACGCTGAGGGTGCGGTGGGGGACATCCTCGCCCAGGTCCTCGTAACTGGGGCCACCCGTAGTGCCGTCCACGTAGGCGTTCAGGGCGGTGCCCTTGGCCCGGGCATAGGCCAGGTTGACGCCCAGCATACTGCGGTGTGCCGGGCGGTAGGTCAGGGCGAATTCGGCGCCGTTGATGCTCAGCGTGCCGCTGTTGGTGTGCAGGAAGGTCTTGCCGTCGAACGCGTCGGCCGGATAGGGGTAGTTCTTGGGGTTGGCGATGCGATCCTCGAGCTTGTCGTGGAACAGCTTGACGTCCAGGGTCAGGTGCCGGCTGGGCCAGCGGCCCAGATATCCCAGTTCGTAGGAGACGATGCGCTCGGCGCTCAGGTCGGTGTTCCCCAGTGAATACTGATTGATCAGGTCGCCGTTGGCGAAGCGCACCGCCCCGTCGGCGTGCTCTTCATAGATGGTCGGCAGCCGCAGGGCGCGTGAGACGCTGGCGCGCAGGCCATGATCGGGGGTCAGCTGATGGTTCAGGGCGACCCGCGGCGACAGGTGGATACCGACCTGACTGCTGCGTTCGATCATGGTGCCGAGGTTGACCATGCCTTTTTCGTAGGCACGCCATTCCAGGTTGCCGAACAGCCGGTAGAGCTGGTTCTCGATATAGTCGCTGCGGCTGTACCAGCCCTCGCCGCCGACACGGTCGAAACGTGCGCTGCCGCCCCAGACCAGGCGTGCGGCCGGTGTGGCCCGGAAGCTGTGCTGGGCCTCCAGCTCGTAGCGCTCCTCGAAGATGCTGTAGTTGGTGGTCACGAGTTCGTCGACGTGGCCGGGGAAGAACAGGCCGACGTGTGCGGGCGGCAGGCCACCGATCGCGGACAGCCACGCCTCGGTACGTTCGCGGTGGCGCATGTAGGTGTGGTAGAACTGCACCCGCAGCTCCGCGTCCGGTGCGCGGGTCTGGGACCAGACGAGCTGCTGGAAATGGCTCTGCACCTCGCGGTCACGCGGCGCCTCCACCAGATCGTCGAAGCGGCCCTCGCGGCTCGGCCCGCCGTTGTAGCCGGCCTGGAACTCCAGGGCGTTGTGATTGGACAGGCGGTATTCGCCGCGCACGTTGAACAGCGAGATGCGCATGCCGTCGTTGAGCGGGTTGCGGTCAGCGACGTTGCCCGTTTTGGGGTCGGGTGGACCCGGGTCGGAGCGGGTCTTGAAACCCTCGTCCCGGCGATAGCCGAGCGTCATGCGGTAATCCAGGCCTTCGATGTCGCCGCCGTGGCGCAGCAGGGCCTTGCTGACGTCCTTGTTGCCGCGCAGCAGCGTCAGTTCGGTGCTGACCACCTGCGCGGGGTGCTGGGTGATGATGTTGATGGCGCCGAGAAAGGCATTGGCGCCGTAGGCGGCGGCGTTCGGGCCGCGCACCACCTCGATACGCTCCACGTCCTCGACGTCCAGCGGCAGGTCGGTCCAGCGCACTCCGCCCAGGGCCGGACCGTATACCGGCCGGCCGTCGACCAGCACCTGCATGCGCCGGGCGTGCTCATCGGCCAGGCCGTGATAGGTCGCCGCGGCGGTATGCCCCTTGGAATGCGCCACCTGGAAGCCCGGCACCAATCGCAACAGGTCGGGGATGTCCAGCACGCCGCTGGCCTCGATCATGGCGCGGTCGATCACGGTGACCGCCACCGGCGCCTCGTACTGAGGTTGCGCGAGCCGGGTGGCGGACAGCACCACCGGCACCTGATCCAGGAAATACTCCTCCCCTGCCAGTTCGCTCAGCAGCAGGTCGGGCTCGGTGGCGTGGCCGTTGGTGCACAGGCACAGCAGCGGCAGCAACGCACGCCACCATGTGGGCACGGCAGGGAGGGGGGCGTGCTTGGGCATAGGGAATTCCTGTCTGTTGGTCGCTGTTCGAGCGCGGCCGTCTGCTGCGGCCGTCGCCGCTATGGTGCCGCGTTTACCGAGGTGGCGTCAAAGCGGCTCGTCACCGCCCGCTTCTGTCGCCGCCGGACCTTGGGTACACTTGCCCGTTATGGAATTCCCCACCCTCGAAGATTTCGTCGGCGACACCCCGCTGGTACGCCTGCAGCGTCTGCCGGGCGAGACCTCCAACCGCATCCTGGTCAAGCTCGAGGGCAACAACCCCGCCGGCTCGGTCAAGGACCGGCCCGCCCTGGCCATGATCCAGCATGCCGAGCAGCGCGGCGAGATCCGGCCGGGTGACACCCTCATCGAGGCCACCAGCGGCAACACCGGTATCGCGCTGGCCATGGCCGCGGCCATTAAGGGCTATCACATGGTGCTGATCATGCCCGAGCACATGAGCGTGGAACGGATTCAGGTGATGCGTGCCTTCGGTGCCGAGATCGTCCTGGTGACGCGTGCGCAGAGCATGGAGGGTGCCCGCGACCTGGCCAAGCGGATGCAGGCCGAGGGCAAGGGCCGGGTACTCGACCAGTTCTCCAATCCCGACAACCCGCAGGCACATTACGCCGGCACCGGCCCGGAGATCTGGCGCGATAGCGGCGGCCGCATCAGCCACTTCGTCAGCGCCATGGGCACTACCGGTACCATCATGGGGACCTCGCGTTACCTCAAGGAACAGAACCCGGCGATCCGCATCGTCGGCGTACAGCCGAGCGAGGGCGCGTCCATCCCTGGTATCCGTCGCTGGCCGGAGGAATACCTGCCGAGCATCTTCGACGCCACGCGCGTCGATCAGGTCATCGAGGTCGACCAACAGGCGGCCGAGGATACCACCCGTGCCCTGGCCGCCCGCGAGGGTATTTTCTGCGGCATCTCCTCCGGTGGTGCTGTCGCCGCTGCCCTCAGGCTCTCCGCACAGGTGGAGAACGCCGTCATCGTCGCCATCATCTGCGATCGCGGCGACCGTTATCTCTCGACGGGCGTGTTTCCGGCCTGAGTGCGTTGCTGGTTGTCCTTCAACCACGAAGGACACAAAGGACACGAAGGAAATCCATCAATGTAAAACCGTGAGTTCGTTCGCCCAGCGGGTGAGAGAGGCTCTTCGTTCGACACTGATTGAGCTTTGCCTTCGTGTACTTCGTGTCCTTCGTGGTTAGAGTATTCTTCTGTGGACCTCAATCGCACAATAACGGGCGGGATACTGCTGATCGCGTTCGCCGCGGCGGCGCAGGCGCTGCAGCGGGTCGAGATCGTCGTGGGCGATGTGCAGGGTGAGGGCTGGCAGGCACAGGATGTGCGCCTGCAGCTGGCGCTGCCGACCGGCGCGGATCTCGGCGGCGAGATCACCGTGGCCGCGCTGACCCTGCCCGCGCCGATCGGTGCGGTCGGTGCGCTACGCCTGCAGTGTGACGTGCTGCGGCACGATGCGGCGGGCACGCACTGCAGCGGCCGCGCGCGGATCGGCGCAGTGCTGGGCGAGACCCTCCCGGAAGCCAGGGTGCACCTCGATCGTGATGCCGGTGGCGCGCTGCGGCTGCGACTGCAGGACGTGCTGCTCGCCGCGGGTACCTGGCAGTTCGACCTGCAACTGCGTGCTGGCCATTGGGAGCTGGCAGCACAGGGGCGGCACGTCGATGCCACCGCGGTGCAGGCCTTGCTGACGCGGCTCGACGTGGTCTTCGGATACACCCTCGGTGGTCGGCTGGATCTCGACCTGACGCTGCGCGGCGATGCCGGCGGGGTGGCCGCGGCCGAGTTCGACCTCGCCGCCGAGGGTGTGGATTTCTCGAATGCCGACGGTACTCAGGCCGGCGAGCAACTGGGCTTGCAACTCGTCGGTGAGGGCCAGCAGCGCGGCAGCGACTGGCAGGGCAGCGGCCACGTCCGTTTGACCGCGGGGGCGCTGTTTGTCGACCCGCTCTATTTCGAATTCACCGAGACCGCGCCGCTGCGCCTGGAGGCGGTCGGCCACTGGGCGGGTGCTTCCGGGCGGCTGGCCCTGTCCTCGCTGCGGCTCGACCATACCGGCGTCGCCCGTGCCCAGGGCGCACTGACGCTGTATCCAGGGCGGGAGAACCTGCTCGGCGCCGTCAGCGTGGACATCGAGGAGGCGCGCCTGCCGGCGGCCTTCGACACCTACATCCAGCCCTGGGTGCGCGGGCAGCTCGGTGATGCGTTCAAGACCGTCGGTCGCTTCTCCGGCCGCTATGCTGCGCAGGCCGACGGCAGCACGCGGCTGCGGGTCGCGCTCGATGGTGTGGGCGTCGACGATCCGCAGGGGCGCTTCGGCATCGAGGGGCTGTCGGGGCTGATCGACTGGGGCAACGATGCTATGTCCCGCACCACCGAGCTCAGCTGGCGGGCCGGCAGCGTCTACCGCCTCGCCTTCGGCCCTGCGAACCTGGCCGTCGTCAGTCAGGATTCCCGATTCGAGTTGCGTGAGCCCCTGACCCTGCCGGTGCTGGACGGCGCGCTGCAGATCGATACGCTGGCATTGAGTGACCCGGGCGGCGCAGACCTGCGCTGGAATTTCGATGGCATGCTCCTGCCCGTATCCATGGAAGCGGTGAGCGCGGCGCTGGACTGGCCACCCTTCGGTGGGCAGCTGTCGGGTATGGTTCCCGACGTGCAGTATGCCGACGGGCGCCTGGAGGTCGGTGGCGTACTGCTGGTGCGCGCCTTTGACGGCGACTTGACGGTGCGTAACCTGCACCTGGACCGGCCCTTCGGTCTGGTGCCGCGCCTGGAGGCCGATCTCGTACTCAGCAATCTCGATCTGGAAGCGGTGACGAACACCTTCTCCTTCGGCAAGATCGAGGGTCGGCTGAGCGGTCGCGTCGACGGTCTGCGTATGGAGGACTGGCAGCCGACGGCCTTCGAGGCACGCTTCGCCACGCCCGCGGACGACCGCTCGCGGCATCGCATCAGTCAGCGTGCCGTGGATAATCTGTCGAGCATCGGTGGCGGCGTGGGCGGCCTGCTGTCGCGTAGCTTCCTGGGTATGTTCGAGGAATTTCCCTACGATCGCCTCGGTCTGAGCTGCCACCTGCACAACGGCGTCTGCGAAATGGGTGGCGTGGCGCCGGCGGACAACGGCTACTACATCGTCAAGGGCCGGTTTCTCCCGCCCCGCATCGATGTCATCGGCTATGCCGATCGGGTAGACTGGCATACCTTGATCGAGCGTCTGAAATCGGTCACGCTGGAGCAGGCACCGGAGGTACGCTGAAGGGATCGATGGCCATGGCGCACACGGAAGACACCGAAATGAAACAGCGTCGCAACGCTCCGGTTCAGTACCTGGCAGGTGAGGAAGGCTGTGGTATGAAGCGCATGATCTTGTCCGTGTTTTTCAGTGTTTTTCCGTGTGCTTCCGTGGCCAATCAAGTAGTTGACAGATCGACTATCCCACTCATGAGGAAACCATCGTGCTGACGCTGCGTATACCCGTTCTGCTGGCCCTGTTCGCGATGCTGGCCGCCTGTGTGACCATCAATGTCTATTTCCCCGCGGCTGCGGCCCAGGAGGCGGCCGACCTCATCATCCATCGCGTGTACGGCACCGAAGGGGAGACCGAGAGTGCACCCGCGCCGGCGGCGCCCGCGCCGCCGATGGAGCCGAAATCGCAGCGTGAGGATGTCATGACCGTCGCCTTCGTCGGCATGCTCGACTGGCTGATCCGCCCCGCCACGGCGGCGGAGCCCAACATCGACGTCCAGTCACCCGCCATCCAGAACATTACCGCCGCTATGGGGCAGCGCCACGGCAGCCTCGCGCCGTACTATGCCAGCGGTGCCGTCGGCATGACCCGCGACGGCCAGATTCTGGTGCGCGATCTCAATGCCGTGCCGCTGCGTGATCGCAGTCGCATACAACAGCTGGTGGCCGACGAAAACCGTGACCGCGCGGCCCTGTATGCTGAGATTGCCCGCGCCAACGGCCACCCCGAATGGGAAAGCGACATCCGCGCCACCTTCGCCCGTCGCTGGGTCGCCAACGCCCCGGCCGGCTGGTGGTTCCAGGACGCCCAGGGTGCCTGGCAGAAGAAATAGGAACAATTTTACTGCGAAGGACGCGCAGGCGCGCGAAGGAAATATTCCATCGCAACGAGATCCACGCACTGTGTTTTGCGTAAACCGACATAGCCGATTTTCGCGGGTTTCGTAGCTTTCGTGGTCAATGGATTTCTGGCTTTCCGTTGCGTGTCTTCGGGTCCTTCGCGGCAGAAGTAGTGTACCTGTGACTTGAAAGGCCTCACTGTATGAACGTACTGGTATTCGATATCGAGACCATTCCGGATCTCGACACGGGCCGGCGGTTGCACGGGCTCGACGGACTGAGCGACGAGGATATCGCCAAGGCGATGTTCCACCTGCGCCGCCAGGAGACCGGTGGTAGTGATTTTCTGAAGTTGCATCTGCATCGGGTCGTGGCGATCTCGGCAGTGCTGCGTTCGCGCGACACATTCACGGTCTGGTCGCTGGGCGAGCCGCAGTCCGATGAGAAGGAGCTGGTGCAACGCTTCTTCGATGGCATCGACCGATTCTCGCCAACCCTGGTGTCCTGGAACGGTGGTGGCTTCGACCTGCCGGTACTGCATTACCGCGCACTGCTGCACGGTATCGCCGCCCCACGTTACTGGGATAGCGGCGACGATGACCGCGATTTCAGATGGAACAATTACCTGAACCGTTACCACGCGCGCCATACCGATCTCATGGACGTGCTGTCGGGCTATCAGATGCGTGCCGTGGCGCCACTCGACGAGGTCGCGAGCATGCTTGGCTTCCCCGGCAAGATGGGCATGAGTGGCGCCAAGGTCTGGGACACCTTTCTGGCCGGTGGTATCGAGGATATCCGCAACTATTGCGAGACCGACGTGCTCAACACCTATCTGGTGTTCCTCCGTTTCGAGCTCATGCGCGGCAAACTGTCGGCGGCCGAATACCACGCCGAATGCCTGCAGCTGCGCGACTATCTCAAGGCCGAGGACAAACCGCATTTCAGTGAATTCCTGGCGGCCTGGGCGGAGTGACTGTAGGCCACTAGGAAAATAAGTATTTGAACCGCCAAGACGCCAAGAATGCTGTGTGAACCGCCAAGACGCCAAGAGCGCCAAGAATGCTGTGTGAACCGCCAAGGACGCCAAGGCGCCAAGAAAACCTAAATCAATGGAAAGGCGGTTTGGGTTTTTTGCATGTATCTGCCTTGGCATTCTTGGCGCCTTGGCGTCCTTGGCGGTTCCCAATATCTTCTTGGCGCCTTGGCGTTCTTGGCGGTTCCATCCAGGGTTTACTTGGCGGCCTTGGCGTCTTGGCGGTTCAACAAATGGCCGCATAGGACTCCCATGAGCCGTTCCCGCAAGCCGCGGCGGTTGCCCGCTGAACCGGTTGAGTTGACGATCGAATCCTTGTCGCACGATGGCCGCGGTGTCGGTCACATCGGCGGTGCCGGGGGTAAGACCGTGTTCGTCGACGGGGCGTTGCCGGGCGAGCGCGTGCGCTGCCGGCTGGTGGAAAAGCACAAGACCTATGACGAAGGCGTGGTCGCGGCCGTGCTGGAACCATCGCCGCAGCGTGTCCAGCCGCGCTGCCTGCATGCCAGTGTGTGCGGGGGTTGCAGCCTGCAGCACCTGGCGCCGGAGGCCCAGATCGCGGCCAAGCAGCAGGTGCTGCTCGATCATCTCGCACGTATCGGCAAGGTAATGCCGCAGGAGATCCTGCCGCCGCTGCGCGGCCCGCAGTGGGGTTACCGCACCAGGGCGCGGCTGGGCGTGAAATACGTCCATAAGCTGCAGCGGGTGCTGGTCGGTTTTCGCGAGAAACGTAAGCCGCAACTCGCCGAGCTGACCCGCTGCGAGGTGCTGCACCCGATCATCGGCGAGCGCATCACCGAACTGGCGGGGCTGATCGGCGGCCTGGAGGCGCGCACGCGTATCCCGCAGATCGAGGTCGCCATCGGTGACGATGCGGCCGCACTGGTGTTCCGCAACCTCGACCCGCTGTCCGAGCACGATGCCGCGCTGCTGCGCGACTACGGCGGGCGCAGCCGACTGCATATCTATCTGCAGCCGGCCGGGCCGGACAGCATCCACCTGCTCTGGCCGGAGCGTTCGGAGCTGAGCTACGCGTTGCCGAATCACGACCTGCGCCTGGCCTTCCGGCCCACCGACTTCACTCAGGTCAACCGTGCCATCAATGGTGCGATGATCGAGCTGGCACTGGAGTCGATGGCGGTGCAGCCCGGTGACCGCATCCTGGATCTGTTCTGTGGGTTGGGCAATTTCACCTTGCCGTTGGCACGCCACTGTGCGCACGTGGTCGGTGTCGAGGGTGAGGTCGGCCTGGTGCACCGCGCCCGCGACAATGCCGTGCGCAACGGCATTACCAACGCAGAATTCCATGTCGCAAATCTGGCCGAAGACATCGCCCCCTACCCCTGGTTGAAGCAACCGTTCGACAAGCTGTTGCTGGATCCGCCCCGCAGTGGTGCCCGAGAGGTGATTCCCGTTATTGCCAGGCTGGGATGCAGGCGGATCGTCTATGTCGCCTGCAATTCGAGTTCGCTGGCGCGCGATGCCGATCTGCTGGTGCACGCGCATGGATATCGACTGGTGAAAGCGGGTGTCATGGATATGTTCCCGCATACTGCACACGTGGAGTCGATCGCGGTGTTCGAGAAGTAGAAATGAACTTCATCACTGTTACGGGTCAGGATGACAGGCCATGTTCACTCGCTGCGGCCGAGGCAGTCATTGTTAGCGGATGGCTCGCCGTGGTTGGATACACATTGCTCCCCACCGACGATATTCCAAGCAGAATCCCCGCGGTCGGTGAGGATGGGGCCGGGTAGTCTATCTGAGCCACCTGAACACCAGGCGAAGTGACTGTGTGTCGTGCCGATGTGGTGTAAATCACGGCTAATCCATGCGGTTGATAGTGATCCCTGTAACGATGGGGTACTGTAGATGCACGTTGCAGTGCGCAGGGCGTGCACGGCAATTCCAGCGTTCACTGACCGTATTTCAGAGTGGAGTTTGCAATGGGACAGATCACCATCGAACACAACCCGACACCGATGAAGCTTGAAACCATGTTTGTCTTTGACTGGCCGACCCGGAGTAAAGAGGTTTCTACATTTACCCGGACGTATTCGACACGTGAGAAGTGTTACCTCATCGAAGGCGAGGCTATTGTGACACCCGATAACGGTGAGCCGGTGACGATCAAAGAACTCGACCTGGTGGATTTTTCCGCCGGCCTGAGTTGTACCTGGAAAGTCATCAAACCAATCAAAAAGCATTACCGGATCGATTGATCACCGGTACGGGACCGTCCGTTGATTCCACCAGTCCGCGGCCTGAAGAATGCGCGTTGAGGGGATTCCCTACTGAAGATACCAGCGCTTGCGCATGGCCTCGAAGACCCGTATCGGATACCAGGTCTTGCCGACGCTACCGTTGTAGCGGGCCAGGGCGCGGGAGTGGTTGCCCTTCTCGCGGTCGAGGTAGTGCTTGAGAATGATGCAGCCGAAGCGGATGTTGGTGCGGATATCGAACAGGTCGTCGCCAGGGCGGTTCAGCTCGTCGAGCCAGAAGGGCATGACCTGCATCAACCCACGTGCACCGGCCGACGAAATGGCGAAGCGGTCGAAATTGCTCTCGACGTGGATTACCGACAGTACCAGTTCGGGGGCCAGGCCGGCGTGCGTCGCCTCCTGGTGCACGGTCTGCAGGATCAGCACACGTTCCTCGGCGGGGATCTCGTCCCAGCGCTTGAGCCGGTTGGCCATGTCGGTGAGCCAGACCTCGGCATCGAAGCGGTCCTCGAAGCTCTCGGCCGTGGTGATGGCCTGGCCGAGCAGAATGCGATCGGCGGCATCGGGGCGCTCCTGCACGGCGGCATTGGCGGCACCGGTATACACCAGCAGCACGGCGGTGACTGCGGCGTATAGACTGCCGAGGAGGTATTTTACCGTGCGCGCCATAGTGGCCGCGTGACAGGGCATGTGTAACCACGAAGGACACAAAGGACACGAAGGATTTCTTGCATTACCATCTGCATCACTTCGTGTCCTTCGTGGTTGATTGTATTTCAGTAACGGTATACTGGTGCCGTTACTTGAGCCGCGCGACGATCTGCTCCAGTGGCACCAGCTCCGCTTCGCCGCGACCACGCTTGTATTCGACCATACCCGCATCCAGGTTTTTCTCTCCTACCACCACCCGATGAGGGATGCCGATCAGTTCCATGTCGGCGAACATCACACCGGGACGCGCATCACGGTCGTCGAACAACACCTCGATGCCGGCGGCCTGGAACTCCGTATAGAGCGCCTCGCAGGCCGCGGCGACACGGTAGGACTTCTTCATGGCCATGGGTAGCAGGGCGACGCGGAACGGTGCGATGGGCTCGGGCCAGAGGATGCCCTTGTCGTCGTGGTTCTGCTCGATGGCTGCGGCCACTACGCGCGACACACCGATGCCATAGCACCCCATGAGCATCACCGACTCGCGACCGTTCTCGTCGAGCACCTTGGCGTTGAGCGCCTCGCTGTACTTGGTGCCAAGCTGAAAGATATGCCCGACCTCGATGCCGCGGGCGACGCCCAGTACGCCCTTGCCATCAGGGCTGGGATCGCCGGGCTGGACGTTGCGCAGATCCGCGACCTCGGGCGCGGGCAGATCGCGGCTCCAATTCACGCCGGTCAGGTGGTGGCCGTCCTCATTGGCACCGCAGACGAAGTCGGCGAGGTGCGCAGCGGCACGGTCGGCGATGACCGGGATCCGGAGGCCCAGGGGGCCCACCGACCCCGGTGAGGCGCCGGTCGCGGTCCTGACCTGTGCATCGGAGGCGAAGGTGAGCGGGCTCGCGACCGCCGGGTGCTTCTCGGCTTTGATCTTATTGAGCTCATGATCGCCGCGCACGATCAGTGCGACCACGCTGTCGTCCTCGGCACCCTGTACCAGCAGGGTCTTCACGCAGTGCGCGGGCGCGATCTTCAGGAATGCGCTGACCTCTTCGATGCTGTGCACGCCGGGCGTGGCGACGGTGCGCATGGCCTGTGTTGCCGCGGGGCGCGTACCGGCCGGCATCAGCGCCTCCGCGAACTCGACGTTGGCGGCATACCCGCTGGCATCCGAGAAGGCGATGGCGTCCTCACCGGACTCGGCCAGTACATGGAACTCGTGCGACACGGCGCCACCGATGGCGCCGCTGTCGGCCTGCACCGGACGGAATTTCAGGCCCAGGCGTGTGAAGATACGCGTGTAGGTGTCGAACATGATCCGGTAGGTCTCTTCCAGCGAGGCCTGGTCACTGTGGAAGGAATAGGCATCCTTCATCAGGAACTCGCGGGCGCGCATCACGCCGAAGCGCGGGCGCACCTCATCGCGGAACTTGGTCTGAATCTGATAGAAGTTCACCGGCAGCTGTCTGTAGCTCTTCAGCTCGCCGCGGGCGAGGTCGGTAATGACCTCCTCGTGGGTCGGGCCGTAGCAGAAATCGCGCTCGTGGCGGTCCTTGATGCGCAGCAGTTCGGGCCCGTATTGTGCCCAGCGCCCCGATTCCTGCCACAACTCAGCCGGTTGTACCGAGGGCAGCAGGACTTCCAGGGCGCCGGCACGGTCCATTTCCTCACGCACGATGGTCTCGACCTTGCGCAGTACCTTGAGCCCCAGCGGCAGCCAGTTGTATACGCCGGCCGCGACCTTGCGGATCATGCCGGCACGCAGCATCAGCTGGTGGCTGATGACCTCGGCGTCGGCGGGGACTTCTTTCAAGGTGGCGAGCGGAAAGCGGGACGTGCGCATGGTCGACGGATTTCTTGGTTGGTATCGGGAGAGGAATTGTACGGG